>CAZZLA010000119.1:0-4776 GCA_964655035.1 uncultured Candidatus Bathyarchaeia archaeon
ACCCCATATAACAATATGTTCAACTTGTCCTTATCTCTTGCGTTTCTTGAAGTAGACCAGTAGACCTAAGCTAACGACGGCAGCTGAAATACCAGAAGCGGTTGCCACTAATAAGGTTGGGAAAGGCTCTTGCTGTTGGTCAGAAGGCGTCGCCGTAGAGGACGAAGAAGGTGAAGAAGTGGAATCTGTAATCGTTGACCCACTGGGAGTTGGCGACGGAGAAGCGCAAGCGGAATCAGATATCACCGAGATCCTATTGCTTTCAGAATAGGTCACAAATACCTCTCCTCTGCCAGAATCATAACATATGCCTTGAGGTTGGCTTTCCAAGGGTACGTCTGCAATCACCGCATTGGTGCTGTCTGATATCACCGACACCGAGTTTGAATTATAGTTCGCTACGAAGATATGCCCATTACCCGAATCATACGCCAGAGCTATAGGATTGGCTCCTACGTTAACGGTTGCAACAACACGGTTTGTGCTGTCTGATATAATTGAGACTGAACTGGAATTGTGGTTGGCTACGAATATTACACCTTTACCAGAATCATAAGCTAAACTTGCGGGTTGATTCTCCACGGTTACGTTTGCCACAACGGCGTGAGTGCTGTCCGATATCACTAAGACCTGATTGCAACCCGCGTGGCCTACGAATATCTCGCCTTTGCCAGAATCGTAAGCTAAGGCACAGGGCTGCTTTCCTACCTTTATGTTCGCAATTACCGTATTATTACTATCAGATATCACTGAAACGGAATTGGAATTGTAGTTGGCTACGTAGACTTCTCCCCTACCAGCATCATAAGCTACGGCAGAAGGTTGGCTTCCTACCTCTATGTTCGCAACCACAGTATTGGTGCTATCCGAAATTACCGAAACAGAATCGGCACCATGGTTGGCAACAAAAAGTTCTCCTTTGCCAGAATCATAAGCTATGCCATATGGTTGGCTTCCTACGGCTATGTTTGCAACTACCAAGTTGTTACTATCTGAAATTACAGAGACCACATCGAAATCCACATTGGTTATGAATATCTCGCCTTTAGCAGAATCATAAGCTAAGCCGTAATAGCCCCCGTAATTTTCCAAAGTTATCGTGGCGGTTACTTCAAAGGCGTCAGCGAGAGTAACTTCCAAGCCAATAATCTGTGGACAAACTGCTACTACGAAAAGCGTAAGTATGAGTGACAGTGCCACTGCTGTTTTCTTCATCACAGCAATCAAATTATAATACGTTAAACTTCCACTTAACCCTTATTCTCGCTGGCTTATGCTTACCAATCTCTAAGAGTGTGCTTACACAACCCTTTGCCGTCAAGCCTCTTGTGACCGTAGAATCCTCTGTCGCCGCTTGAAGGCGTGCGCAATCCTTTAGCGAATTGAAATGGTGGCGGCTTGTGACGCCTGCGAGCTTCGTCAACATATCTTTTACAATAGCAACCGCTTAAAGTTGAAGAAAGGAACTCACACTTAGATTTGACGCAAACCCTAATCGTAACTTCCTCAAGGTTAATCCTTCTCTTGCAATCCTTATCGCAAGGTTGACGGAATATCTTACGCATAGAAGGAACGCCCGTATCCACCTCACTGCAATGGGGAACCTGACAGATACTTTTGTCATAGCAAGCCAAGCCTCGTGCTTTCTGACGCAAACAATTTTTCCTTTTTTTGCATTAAAATGTAATCTTTTTCTCTCTCTTTTGCGTATACGCGTGTGCCCCCGCGCCCGCGCGTGCGTGAACATATTTATAATGTCTGTCAGTGTCAGTCAGTCTGTCACTCTGTCAGTCAGTCACTATCATTTGCGGGTAGAATTATCAGAACCAATGCTCAAGTTAGCCAGAGAACGCTTCGCAAAAGACAAGCTTGTTAAAGTAGTAAAACATGACCTTAACGTTCCTATTCCCACTGCTCAACTCGGCAGCTTCGACCTCATAATTTCGGGGTTAGCGATTCACCACGTAACGCATGAACGGAAAAAACAGCTCTACCAAGAAATATTCAATCTGCTGAATCACAAAGGCGTGTTCTGCAATCTGGAGCACGTAGCCTCACCCACCGAGTCTCTCCACCGAAAGTTCCTAACTGCAGTGGGCTTGACAACTATCACAGATGACCCATCAAACAAGCTACTGGATGTCGAAACGCAACTTCGATGGCTCAGGAAAATAGGCTTCCAAGACGTTGACTGCATGTGGAAATGGCGAGAAGTCGCCGTCCTAGTCGGACTCAAACCATAGCAGGTGACAAACCAAAACTTAAATGAGCTACAAGTTCAATTTTCGTTTCCACCTTTAATTAAGGGGGTATAGACAATTTTTCACGCGTCAGAGAACAAGCGAAAATAGCGAAACTTCGTCAGCATAGCTTATAACTGACCATGAAGATTACTATTTTAGGAGACTTTTGTTATGGCAAAAACGGACGAGAATTTGAAAGCTGCGTTTGCAGGTGAATCTCAGGCTAACAGGCGATACTTGGCTTTCGCCAAGAAAGCTGAAGAAGAAGGTTTCATGCAGGTTGCCAAGCTCTTTAAAGCCGCAGCAGAAGCGGAAACGGTGCATGCGCTGAACCATCTGAGAATAACAGGAGAAATCAAATCAACGCTGGACAACTTGGGCACTGCGGTTTCCGGGGAAACTTTTGAGTTCAAGGAAATGTATCCTGGATACATAGAAACCGCGAAACAAGAAGGCAACAAGCAAGCCGCATGGAGTTTTAACGTGGCGAACCAGGTAGAGCAGATACACGCCAAACTGTACAACAAGGCAATCGAAGCGTTGAAGAACAAGAAGCCCTTGGAAAAAGTAGACTACTACGTGTGCAGCGTCTGCGGAAACACGGTTGAAGGCGAACCACCAGACAAATGCCCCATCTGCGGTTCCCCGAAAGAAAAATTCTTCAAGCCAACCTAAACCGCAAAATCAACCACGCGTTTTTCACCTTTTTCTTTTCAACACCTCAATGCCAGCTTAGTCTTTCGAAAAACGTTATATCACACACTAACCCCAGAGTTAGATCGGTGAAATTTTTTGGGATGCTGGAAATGGTTTAACGGAGTTCTAAAAGAAGCCGAAGTGGAAGTCACAGACGAGAATAAAAACAAAATCGACGAAGTCATCCGCAAGTACATAGGCGAACAATCCAGCTACGGAAGATGCAGCGCAGACTGGAAAAAAGCCCGTAAAGAAATCAAAGAAAACCCAGAAATGAAACAAGAACTCATCACACAACTCAAAACACTAGTCTAAATCTGCAACACACTTCAGCCTCTAATCTCCTTATTTATGAAGACTCAACCATCGAAAACGCCTGTTTCAACAGCAGACGTTTATAAGATTCCACACCCTCTCAATCAAACATAGAGAGGAATAAAAAAATGGAAAAATGGGAATGCAGCGTCTGCGGTTACGTGTACGACCCCGAACTTGGAGACCCCGAACACGACGTGCCAGCGGGAACACCCTTCGAGCAGTTACCCGAAGACTGGATTTGCCCAGTTTGCGGCGCACCGAAAAGCCAGTTTGTAAAACGACAATAAAACGGCAATACGCAGCCAACACGGCAGCCGCGCAGCCAAGTTTTGAAAACTTTATATCATCTTTAAAACAACAACTATTTGGATAGGCTATGTTTTTAAGCAAAATCAAAAAGAGAGATGGAAGAATCGCTGATTTTGACCCCGACAGAATCAAAGATGCCATTCACAAAGCCTTTCTCGCTGTTGAGCTTGGGTCACGGCAAAAAAGTGGTGATAATCCAGTTTTTCAAGTGGCGGGACGACATCGGAGAATACCTTGTGAAGGACAGGCTTGCACCTTTCTACGAGATTTACCAGTTCGGGAGAGAAGCGTGGCTTGGCGAAGAAGACAAAACAGCGGAGTTCGCCGGCGAAAAATTCACTGTTGAATGCGTCAGAAATCGCGATAAGGAGCTTGCCAAGAGAGGGCTTGATTTCGCAGGAAAAATTATGCGGGAGAAGAAGCCGCATTTGCTTGTGCTGGATGAGATTGCTTTGGCGGCTTATTGGAAACTGCTTGATGTCCGCGATGTGCTGACGCTACTGGACAACGTGCCAGACGAAACGACCGTGGTCATGACTGGACGGTTAGCTCCGAAAGAACTTGTGGACAGGGCTGACTTCGTGAACGTGGTTGAGCTCGTGAAGATGCCTGAAGAATTCAAGCTGACCGAAGGAATCCAGTACTGAATTAAGCGAATCTCTAGTGCTCGGAAAAGACTATAGCCCCTCTATGAATAGAAACTATTTAAAGGAAAATGGAACTTGACCGTGAGAGCATAGCAGCCAGTAGTTTAGAAAAGACGGGGGCTCCTTTATCTGGAGGCTGAATTATCGTAAAAGATATTATTGATGCTGTGGTTAATTCTTTATTATGTCAGCGCCGAATTGTCCTTGTCCCGAAAAAGATTGCGTGCATCACAGCGACTGCGAAGCGTGCGTCAAGCATCACAAAGAAAAGGATGAACTGCCCTACTGCGCAAGATGAGCATCAGCTCCAAATCGAGGGATGCGTCTGGATGAGACGCTTGGGAGGATTTTTAGCGGTTTTTACTTCACTCTTGGTTCTTTTGTTCGGAGTATGTTCATTTTTCGGTACAAAGCTCAATAGGCTACTATCATTCTTCTTGCGCAAGAGTTTATGGTTTTCTTATCTAGTCATCGCTCTCTTGAACACTGGCACTGCTATGGCGATCATGACCACTCCGAACACTATCAACACTGATAGTTCAGTGGCTATTTGCGGTATCCCA
>CAZZLA010000120.1:0-4732 GCA_964655035.1 uncultured Candidatus Bathyarchaeia archaeon
TGCGACTGGTGCATACAAGCCTGTCCACACGGCGGCATCACAATCTATTCCGACACAAGGAAAGCCGTAACTTGTGACCTCTGCGATGGAGAGCCAAAATGCGTAGAATTCTGCCCCGAAGAAGCCTTAGAACTAGTTGGAACAGACGAAGAGGCTGAAAAATGCTTCAACGAAGCCCTAAAAGAGCTTCCAGCAGAAATTGAACGCTTAACCAAAATCATTAAGAACAAAGACTGGAAACCCCTGCTTGCGGAAGCAGAAGAAATGTCACTAAGAGTCAGCGAAAAACTTGAAGCTTTGAATAAGAAAGCAACGGCTAAAAATGAAAATAGACCGTGAAAAGCTTGTTAGTTAGACGTAATTTTATACCAAAAGCGCGCGCGGCGGGGGTAAGTTGATTTGATTCTTATGTTCCCTTTCTCTCGAGTTTCAATAGAACCCTTTTATACAAAGCCATGGGTCAGTAAGGAGCGTAAGTCAGGCTTCGCTCAGGCCAGTTCTCCCGAAGACCATTAGCCATCGAAGTAGTCTTGAGTTTACAGATGTCATCCTTGAGTGCAACGAAAGTGCATCGGTTCCGATGCTCGATTCCAGGTTTGCCAAAATTCAAGTGCGCAGGGACAAAACATTCGTAAATAGAGGAAAAACCAGTTTTGCTGAGTAGGTTTATTAGGGAAGGTCTCGTGAACCAGAAACTCGTCGGGTTATCGGCCGAAGCCCAGAGACTCTTCGCTTTCTCTTCTGCCGTGGCTTTCTCAGAGTGCTCGCGGAAAATACTGCCCCAATAGTCTACACCTTCATGCAGAATCCGCTCTTTTGGCTCAAGAGCTACGTGGTTATCAATCACAATGAGTCTATTTACCATCTCATACATAGTCTTAACAAGATTTATTGCATCAACGCCAGGTAAATGGTGGAGAATACCACTACATATAATGACATCAAATCGCCCATAGGATTCAACGGATAAATTCCTAACATCATCCTGACGAAAGTCCAAGTTTTGCAGGTCCAGAACTTCTTTGCAAAAGATGGCTTTCTTAATATTGGCTTCTCTTATCTCAACACCAATTGTGTCAGCCCCATGTAATGCGAATTCGATTGAGAACATTCCGTCCAAACAGCCTAAGTCGAGGACGCGGCACTCAGAAATTGGTTTGCGAGATAAATCGTTCACAACTTGGATTATTCGCTTTAGTCTTGTGTGTGGTATCCGAAGATTTCCTTTAGTCCAGATGTCAAAAGGAAGGAGAATGTTATAAGTCCAGTCGCCATATTTGCTTTTTAGCTCCTCAAGCCCTTGTTGAATCTGTTCTTTACTGCGCATTTTTTTGGGGCGTCTCATCTTCTTACCTGCTGGAAGGTTACTTTAACCTTTATTCTATATAATAACAATAGGTTGCCCCTAAAAAAAGAAAAAAGAAGATTAGTTTTCGAGTTACCTGCGTATTTTGAAGGTAACTATTCCTACAGCGACAAGCACCAAGAAAACCACGGCCACTCCGGCGTAGATGTAAGCGGCCTCTATTCCCTCGCGCAATTGTTCCTTCGCATCGGGCAACTCCGCGACCGTCCATGTTGAGAAGTGGTCAGTGTTGCACACCAGGTAGCCATTCTGGTCCATGTAGCTTTTTACAGGAGTCCATTCAAGCGCGGTCCTGTTCCAGTACATCCAAGTGAGCTTCGAAACGTTGACTTCCCTGTTCAGTTCCTGACCGAGCAATGTCTGGTTGATCTGCAGCTTTAGCTGAGCTTTTAGCTGCAGCGTGGCGTTGGGTTCTATGCCCATGTAGAAGTTGAGGGTTCGCTCCATGGCCGTTGCGCCTTCAAGAGGAGAACCGCTCAAGTTCATCGTAAGCGTCATGGACTGGTTGGGGTCTATTGAAAATCCAAAGATTTTAGGCGTCACTTTTAAGTCTGCCGTGAAGACTATGTCGCAGTTTCTGGTACAGTTCATTAACATAGTGGTGTTTCGGTAGTAAAACAGCGCGGGTTCGCCTGCCAGCACCTGCTCTATTTGAGCCACCGGCGTTATGTCCGTTTTGTTATATTGCACAGCATTATCAGGGATTCCTGGAATTTTGCCAGATCCGACTGAAACTTCTTCTAGTTGTGTTCCAGCGTTAACTGTGATTAAAGACGCTAGCCATGCGGCAAGCAGCAACGTCATGAGTGCCGTAGCAGCTTTTGTACGATTTGTTTTCCTGTTGTTTCCCACCATATTGAATCACCATACTTACTATACGCGAAAGCCAGCCTTAAGGGACACTGTGAGACAAGCGTTTCAAAATTGGAAACACTAATGATAACGAGCAAGTTTATGGCGCTTCAGGATAATGCGTTACAAGCTTAGTTCTACATAACAGTAAAAAAATTCAAAGCAGGGGAGCAGTTTGCTTATGGCTTCGCTTTTTCTTTATTCAACGATGCAATGAAACAGTCTTTATGATAGACTCTCCCAAAGTTTTCAGGCTTAACGTAGTAACTCGCCTCCGACCATTTCCACATTTGCCCCCGTGTGGGGTACTTACCAACCAAAACGAACTCTTCATGATCCTTTATCGGTTTGCCGCAGTATTCACAACTCATGCTTGAACACACTTCTCTGCTGTTGATGATAGGTTTCAGGATAAAAGTTTTTGTCCCCCACCCCCAAAAAACTGCCATTAAACACTGAGGTTAAACTCGCTCCCGACGTAAGCGCCTACACTTAGCTCCAGCAGCTTCAGCCCAAGAACGTTATTCTAACCTGAAAACTACTGCACACTTCTTCTTACTCAAACCGTCGACAATTTGAATCCACGATTTAGGTATCTCCCGCTTTTCGTCTTCCGTTAGCTCTCTCACCGTTAAGTCCTTGTTAACGTAATAAGCCTGCTTACACGCCTTGCAGTTCTGGTACGGAAAAAACCCTTCAAACGGCTCAGTTATTTTCTGCTTCACTCCACAGTTAGGACACGGATGAACTGCAAATTTTTCTTCCTCACCAATGTCTTCTGTTGCGATTTCAACGTGCTGTTCTAGCTCTTCCCAAGAAGAATATATCCGATGCAAAGGCGAATCTGCTTTCCGCCACATCTCTCGGAAAATACTCAGCACTTCTTTTTTTTCATGCTTCCCACACTTTGGACAATCACCAAGATCGCCCATGCAATTTCACCAATTTAATCAAAAATAGGTTAGATTGTTTTAAGCTAAATAGTTTTTTGCTTCTCTGTCACGCTTAAAATGCGCATTTACTGTTTGCTTACTCTGCTTCTCAGTATTAAGCCTGAAATGTAGAGTGAATCGTGGCGTTTAGCGTATTTTTTTGTCAGAGTTTCTTTAGCAATGATAAGGCTGCAACGATGAGGAATGTTATTCCAGTCCAGAACAGGCTACCTGTGAAGAACCATACTACGATCGCAAGAAGCACTGCGGGGATGAGTATCAGGAGCAGGCGGATGAGTAGTATGATTATTATGCCAATTATGACGAGGACGACAAGTGCAATTATGTCGAATTGAGATATGGAATCAAAAATGCCTAGAACCGCAACAATGACTGCCAAAGTTTTGTCCAGAAGATCTCCTCAAAAATAAAGAGTACCGCAACAAGGTAATATGCTTTTCCAGAAAAAGCCGCAAGCAGCAGTTCAGACGCTAGTTTTCGCTTTTATTTTCGGCAAAACTTCCTTTTGCATCTGAACAACGCCGAACGTTGTAATCCTGAACTTATCGTCCGTCGTCTTCATCACCAAATCGTTTTTCACGAGTTCACCTAAACGCGTGCTAGTAATTTTGCCGCTTTTCCCCAGTTTAGCCTGCAACTCCTCCTTTGAGAGCGCATCGCCGTCCATCATGCCCAGTTTGTACCCCAGATAACTTGCCAAAAGCCAAAGCGACAAAGTCTCGTTATCCGTCAACTTGCTCTTAGACACAAGTACGTTCGCCCCTTCCTCTGAGAAGGCAATTAAGTCTTCGCATTCTTTAGCGAGCGTTTGCGTGTCAACGCTGAGCCGAAGCTTATTCACGATTTCAAAAGAAGGCAGAAAATCGTTGAAAAATTTGCTCAGCAAAAGCCAGGTCTCTTCAGGGGGCGCAGAAAAAGTTTCGTCTAACGCTTTGTATTTGATATGGATTTCGATTTTTGCTGGTTTTTCGGTCAAGTCATTTTGCCTCTAAGTTTCGATATGACTTCTTCTTCAATCCATTTTTCGCCTTGAATCGTCAGCTTAAAGTTTGGCTTGTTCGGGTCAGGCTTGAACACTTGCCCTCGTTTTGTCATCTCGTTTAATCGGGCTGGAACCATGCTTTTTATTCCGCTGGACTCCAAAAGCTTGGTTATCTGTGCGGCCGTGTTCGTTCTTTCCTCCGACGCGTACAGGACTAAACCCACCGCCTCATAATGGGTGAGTTTCTCACGGGTTACGATTACCGGGCCTTCGGTTGTTAACTCGACGATGCCCTTCAACTGTGCGCCCGAAGGCATTAACTTGTTGGAAACGAAGTCTGAAAGTTTCTCGACAAAGTTTTCGGGCATTGTTTCTAACATGGCAAGAATTTCTTTGGGTGTTTCTGCTTCAATAACGACTTCGCCGAAGGGTGTCTTTATTCGTGCTTCGATTCGCTTCAGGATTATTCTCCTCCGGAGCCTGAGGGCTTTTCGTCGGCAAGTATGTAAACAAAGCCCGTGGTGGTATTCCAGCGGCGAACCATTCCTTTGTTGGCAAGCGCGTTGAGTGTTCCTTTTA
>CAZZLA010000121.1:0-3689 GCA_964655035.1 uncultured Candidatus Bathyarchaeia archaeon
CACTTTAATGGGTGGTTCTGTTTTCACGGTTAGCGTAGCGACGGTTTTAGGTTTTACGTTTTCAAAGGCTTTGTGTACGTTAGTGACTATGTCGGGAAGGTCTTTGAGGGTTTTTGTTACCTCTTCATGGGTTCCGTGTATTTCGACTTCGTATTCGCCGATTTTGACTCGGAACGCAAAGTTTTTAGGTTTTTCTTCAACCTTTTTCTTTTTGGCTCTTGTGTTTGGCAATGTTATCCCAGGATATACACGTATGTTGTGCTTTTTAGGATTTGTGTCTTTTGAAATATTTCTTAATCGGAATATAGTATTATATAGTGAGACGCAATACTCAAGTTAATCCCGCTGTAAAACAGGAGACCACAGCTTGAGAAAAAAAGGAGTAGCAATCTGGCTCTTAACCACCCTCACCTTCATAGCCCTCATACACCTAATCGACGCGGCAGCAGCCTTACTTTTCAACAGCTCGACACATATTCTCCAACTCTACCCCATCATAAACCAACAACTCCAACAAATACCAATAACCCTTTATCTTTACGCGTCAGCCGCCGCAACCATCGCACTGTGGGCAGTAACCTGCCTTATAGCCGCCGATAATCCGGTGGAAGAATTCCTGAACAAAATCCTCTCAGACGCAAAAAGCCAAACCACAACGGAAGCCCAAATCTTGGAAAGCAAAAGTGAAGTCCTTGATCTGATGTACGAAACAATAGAGTCAGACAGCGAAATCCTAGCCCAAGTCAAAGACCTAATGCGCAACATGCGCGCCGAAGTCAAAGACATACAACCAATAAAGGAAACAATCGAGAAAACAAGAAGCGAAATAGGCAGCCTGAAAAAGCAAATGCGGATATTCGAGGAAAAACTGCTCTTCACAATAGTGTGCCCATCCTGCGGAAAACCGTTGCGCCTAGACTTCAAACTTTGCCCGTACTGCGGTGAAAGTATAGCTCTTCAAGAAAAAATGATGGTAATCAAAGACTACAAGCAGCCCCGAGCCGCTACTTCAGCCGCTTTCTCAAAAGCTCGCTAACAACTTGGGGGTCAGCCTTTCCTCTAACTTCTTTCATCACAAATCCCATGAGCATTCCGAAAGCCTTCTTCCCAGCATCATCAACCACTTGCCTATTTTCTGCAATCACCCTGTCAACAAGCGCTGTTAACGCTGCTTTTGAAAACATCTTCAGCCCGAGGGCACTAACCGCATCTTGAAGGTTTTTTCCTTCATTTTCGGAAAGCCAAACAAAAACGTCTGGCACAGCCTCCTTCGTAATCTCTCCCGAACCCAGCCCCCTAAAAACTTCCATAATTTGATCATCCGAAACGTTCTCTACCGAGACGCCTTCGCGTCGCACCGACGTCAAAGTTTCAGTCAGAAACACCGCAACTGTTGTGGCTGCAACACCGCTTTCCTTCGTTACGGACTCAAACAAATCGCCGTATTCCGAATCAAGAATCTGGTTAGCTAACTTGTCGTTCAAATTGTACTCCGTCTTCAAACGCTCAAGCTTCTTCTCTGCAGATTCAGGCAGGTTCGAGCGGATTTTCTTCACGAAAGCACTAGTTATCTGTGACGGTGGAATGTCCGTTTCAGGATACATCCGCGCAGCACCAGGCCTAGGCCGCATATAACGCGTTGTAGCGTCCGCGTTTGCCGCCCGGGTCTCCGCAGGCACGCCTTCTATGGCTTCTTGAGCGCGTTCAACAACAGCCTTCAAAGCGTCTGCCACGTTTTCTGGAGCATCAGCCACAAAAACCACGGCGTCCTCTTCGCCCGCGCCAGCAGTTTTCCTTAGTGCTTCAACCTCTTCAGCGGTTACGCCGTAGGCTGGCATCTCGTCGGTGTGGAAAATCCCGCCGACTCTTCCCCAGAACCTTGCACGGTCTGCCATCTCTGTTCCAAGGCGGAAATTCGGCATAAGCTCCCGTTTCAGCAAGCCCTTAAACCCTGGCAGCTTCACTGCTTTGGCAATTTGACTATTTCTCAACGCTTTCAGGATGACTTTGCACTTTGTCTGTTGAAAAACGTCGGTAACGTCCACGAATTCTTCCGTCAAGCTTTCCGCTTCAACTCCTTTCTTTTTCAGCTCTTTGCTTATTTTTACCAGGTTTAGTTGCCGCTGAACTTCATACTTCACAACTCGCGAAATAAGCTCAAGATCCTGAACGCCCTTAATTTCAACTAACGCGCCATTCGGAGTGGACACATTCAGGTCTTGCCTTATGGTTCCCAAACCGCGCATGACTTTGCCTGTGTCCCTCAGAATTCTTCCAATCGCGAAGGCTACTTCCTGCGCTTCCGCTGGCGAGTAAATAACAGGCGCAGTCGCCACTTCAATGAGCGGTATGCCCAACCGGTCTATCCGGTAGCGTATGACGTTTCCTTTCTCTTCCTCGCCCGTTTTTCGCGCGGCATCCTCCTCCAAACTCGCGTGCTGAATCGGCACAACCTTCTCGCCGACTTTGATCCAGCCGTCCATGGCGATTACGCATGTCCGCTGGAAACCCGTGGTGTTGGAGCCGTCAATCACGGTTTTGCGCATAACATGAACCTCGTCAACGGGCTCCGCGTTCATCATCAAAGCAGTGGTCAACACGACTTCTACAGCCTCCATGTTCAAAGGGTGCGGAGGCTCCTCATCCATCTCCACAAGGCAAGACGTAACGCTATTCGCTTCGTACCGAATCTTGATGCCCTTCTGAAACTCGAAAAAGGCAGCGGGGTCGACCTGGCCTAGCTCGCTTTGGGTGGGCCTGAGTCTGCGCAGAAAGGTGATTTCAGGTTCCTCCTTGAAAAGTTTCGGTGGGCAACCGCAGAACAGCTTCGTTTTGGTTTTAAGCTGCTGGTGGATTTCCAAGCCCACTTTCAACCCTACTTTGGCATAGTCAGTTTCCATCGGCTTCCCCTCCTTTAAGGCCCATTTCTGCTGGCAGGGTTCGTGGCGAAAACTCTCCAGCGACGTTAGTCTTAAGCAGCTTTTTCGCTTCTTCTGTGTCGCTGGTTTGACCGAGAACCCACATCAGCTTAACCAACGCGGTTTCAGGAAACATGTCTTCCAAGGGAATTACGCCTCGAATCAGGAGGTCGCGACCCGTGTCGTACACGTTCATGTTCACGCGTCCCCAGATGCACTGGGAGGCTAAGGCAACCACTACGCCGCGTTCACCTGCTTTCTGTATGGCGTCGAAACAGTATTTGCTCACGTGGCCTAAGCCGCTGCCTTCCAGAAGTATGCCCTTGCAGCCCCTTTTAACGTACCAGTTGATGATTTCGGGGTCAAGTCCCGGATAAAACTTTACCAACGCAACCTCTTCGCTGAACTGGGGTTTTAGAACAGGCTTTTTTGTGGCGTCTCGCTTTTGATAGTCATCTGTCAGCATGATAACCTGCTTGTTTTGTACTCTGGCGATGGGTGTGGCGTTTACGGGTTTGAACGTGTCCCTTCGGCTGGTGTGGCATTTTCGGACTTTTGTGCCCCTGTTAACAACGATTGAGGTGTCAGAAAGCGTTTCATGCATGGCTAGGCCGACTTCCGCGAATGATCCTCGGGTTGCGGCTTGAACCGCGGCTATGAGGTTGGTTGCGGCGTCAGAGCTCGGTCGGTCAGATGAGCGCTGTGCGCCAACGAGAATCACGGGCACGGGAAGGTTTTGCAGCGCGAAGCTTAAGGCTGCAGCCGTGTAGG
>CAZZLA010000121.1:3699-4731 GCA_964655035.1 uncultured Candidatus Bathyarchaeia archaeon
CCACGCCGTCTGCTTCCTCAGCTATGTGCTTTGCAACGGTTTGGGCGAGGTGGCTCCAGTGTTGCTGCGTGATGTTTTCGCTGTAGAGGCTGAACACGATTTCCGTTTTCACCCGCGCAATGTTCGCAAGTTCTGGAACCACGCCGTAAAGATCGCTGGCTGATAAGGCTGAGCGCACTGCTCCTGTGCGGTAGTCTACGCGGCTGGCTATGGTTCCGCCCGTGCTCAGGATAACGGCTTTGGGCAACTCAGGTTTTTGCTCTGGAAGCGGTGGCGAGGCGAACGCGGGTTTGGCGCCTTTGCCTGTTTTCTCGATTTTCACGGTTGGCGTTACTTGCACGCCGACGTTGTAGCCGTTTTTCAATTTGACTACGACGTGCTTGTCTTCGCCTGTTTCTGAGCGGGGAATAAGGATGCCCTCGTACGTTTTTCCGTTGCTGGTGACGCGTATGACGTCGCCGACTTGGCATCTTGCCTTTTTGAGGGCGCTTAACGCTTCGCCCTTGTAATCTGAACTTTCAGCCTTTTCGCTCATTTCTGGTTCTCCAACATTTCATTGGAAAGAAGGCGGTTTAGGGCTTTAACTTTATCGCACAACAAGCGCGCGCTGACCGCTAGAAAAGAATGAGCCGATTTTTCGACTGCCACAGCTTCACATTGCAACGGGCAAATCTGAAACAGCACTTGAGGCTTATTGACTTCTGTCTTAGTAGGCTTGATTGGAGGTGAAGTAATGGGGAAAGAGAAAAAGAAAGAAAAAGCCGAAGCAACAGCTGAAAAGACAGGTGAAGCCGTGGGCAAGAGCATAGAGAAAGGTTTTGGGGTTGCTAAAGGACTGGGAAAAGGTTTGATGAAAGGCGTAAAAGGCGAAGAAAAGAAAAAGAAGAAAAAATGGCCGAACACTAATCTTGCCTTAACCTATCGCCAGTGCTTGTAGCAGTAAATGCTCGAGCAGAATCAATACCGATTTCTATCATGACTATGCCACCTATTACCCGTACTTTGCGCTTGAAGAATGTTCCCAGTTTGTTG
>CAZZLA010000122.1:0-4690 GCA_964655035.1 uncultured Candidatus Bathyarchaeia archaeon
CAGGAACCGCAGACCGAGTTGAAACCCTCTGCCCAGTCAACCTGTCCATCAACGAAATAAAAAAAGTCGTAGACAAAACAAACGGCTGCCTAGTTTGGGGTGGCGCACTGGATTTAGCGCCAGCAGACGACCTCTTCATCCAAGTCGAATACCCACTCGGCATTGACCCGCTACTTCTGCCCTCAATCATGAGCAAAAAGAAAGCCATAGGCGCCACACACGTCGCCATAGACATCCCAACCGGCAGCGGCGCAAAAATAAAAAACATGACCGAAGCCTACACGCTGGCTTCCGACTTCGTAGACCTAGGCATGCGCTTAGGATTAAACATTCAATGCGCGTTAACCTTCGGCGAACAACCCTTAGGCTGCGCTGTCGGCCCCGCACTTGAAGCCCAAGAAGCATTAAAGGCGCTCATGGGTAATGGCCCTGCAGACCTGAAAGAAAAAGCAGTCAGCCTAGCAGGCATGCTTTTCGAAATGGTCGGCGCGGAAGACGGGCGACAAAAAGCCGAACACATGTTACGGTCTGGAAGAGCAGAAAAGAAACTGCGGGAAATCATCGAAGCGCAAGGCGGAAACCCGCGAGTAAAGTCTGAGGAAATACCCATAGGCGACAAGAAGGCGGAATTGAATGCAAACCAAGCTGGCAGAGTCTTGTGGATTAGCACTGAAAACATCATCCATATCGCACGTGAAGCCGGCGCACCTAGAGAAAAGGGTGCTGGCGTGATGCTTAAGGCGAAGCTAGGTGACGCCGTGAAGAAAGACGGCATGCTGCTGGAGATTTACGCGGAAAGAAGCGGCAAATTGCAGTCCGCGTTGGAGCTTGCAGAGAGGCTTCAGCCTGTTGTGCTGAGCAAGCGACCTGAAGATCGAATGCTGTTGGACCGGTTTCCCGAGAAAATCGCAAGTGACAAACCGTTCATGCTGGAAAGATAGCTGCAGTTTCCTTTCGATTTAAAAGATTAAAAAAAATAAAAAGTGTGGGGTTTAGCGGGCTCTTGACCGCACTCTCGGCTCCAGCAGCGTCCAGAGCCACTCCACGAACTCCCTGAGGTTCTTCGTCTGTATGTGGACTTCTCCCGGACCCGTAATCTGCGTGATCAAGCCTTCGCCGCCCAGCAACGTCTCTTTTAATCCGCCGAACTTGGTGACTTTGTAGCTGCATGAGGCGCTGAAGCCAACTAAGTGAAAGTTGTCAACAATCAGCGTTTGCCCCGCCTCCAGCTTGTGCGTGTCAATGGCACCGAAAGTGTTGATGAATAGCTGGCCGTTTCCCGTTGCCTTCAGCATGAACAAACCTTGTCCGAAAAGTCCTTTGGTGAAGCCTTCCCATTTCACGTCCAAATCTATGCCCTGCGTTGACGCTATGTACGCGGATTTCTGTATTATGAACCCTTGGTCTGGTTTGATTTCCAGCTTTTCTATGTCGCCCACGGGTGCAGCGACGAATCCTACTTCGCCGGAACCGTTTGCCGCCGTGTAATCGTTCACCCAGAAGGATTGTCCACCGAATATTGATAGGCCTAAGCTTCCCAGCAGGCTTTTTTCTCTCTTGCGGGTGTGTGCTTCTATGGTTGGGTCCATGTAAGTCATGGCGCCTGATTCAGCGGTTATGGTTTCGCCTTGATCCAAGTTTACTACGAGCAACGCGTAAGATGGTTTGTACTTAATCTCATACTTCATTTTGGTGTCTCCAGCTTAACCATTAAGCGATGGTACCAAATAAGCTTAATTTGTTAAATACGCTTGGGATTTTTGAAAAATTGCTGCTTCTCAATTTGTTTCTGCTTGACGCCAGCAAACACATATAAGCGGCATCATTAAACTTGTTGCTGTGGTCGAAAATGGTTGAAGTAACTCGTTTATTCTGGAAGCGAGTTGTCACTTCAGATTCTTTTGTGCTGGGAGAAATTCACAGTGCCGTCTTAGACACGGACACTTGGAAGTTAACGAGTTTTTACGTTGCTCTGAATGACGAAGCCGCAAAAAGTCTTGGCTTTGAAAGCCCGTTTCTAGGCAAAGTGATGGTGTGTCTGCCCGTATCCGTTGTGAAAACCATTAAGGACACCGCGGTTCTAAACAAAACGCTCGCTGAGCTTCAGGAACTCAAAGTGTGCAAACCATAATCTGCATTGTTTTGTGGCTACTGCGAAGCAGATAAAGTTCTATATGAATCGTCTTGGGTCAGTTTCGATGTCAACTATCACTGGTTTTTTCGTGGAAAGCGCTTTGTCAACTGCCGCCTCAAGCTCACTTGGCTCAGTCACTTTGATTCCTGTTCCTCCAGAATGCTCTGCAAACGCCGCAAAATTATAGGTATAAAGCTCTGTCTGCCAGATCGGGTAGCCTTCAACTTTCTGTTCTTGCTTTATCATGCCCAAGCTTTGGTTGTTCAGGACGAAGATTTTCAGGGGCATTTGGTACTTAAGCACTGTCAGGAAGTCTTGCATGACCATTGAGAAGCCGCCGTCGCCTGCGATGCAGACAATCTGCTTATCTGTATAAGCCAATGCTGCTGCCATGGCGCCTGGTAAGCCGAAGCCCATTGACGCCAAGTAGCCGCTCATCACCATCTTCTGAGTTTTTTTCATCTGGAAGTTTCTTCCGAACCACCAGCAGTTTTCGCCTACGTCTAATGATATTACGGCGTCATTGGCGATTTTTTCGTTTAAAACCTTCATTACGTATGGGGGTCGAATAGGCTTTAAAGACCCATCAGCCTCCCGCTGCAACTGTTTGTTCCATTCTTGTTTTAGCTGCGCGATTTCGTTAAGGTACGCCGTGTTTTGTTTCTCTTTCACTTCCTCGGTTAGTTTCGGGATGAGCACGGCGCTGTTGCCGAGCAAGCCCACCTCAACGGGATAGTTCTTTGCAATCATCTTCATGTTGATGTCGATTTGCACGGTTTTCTTTTCGGGAATCTGCGTTAACTCAGAAAATGAGGATCCTATGACGATTAGTAGGTCTGCTTTGCGGGCGAGAGTTGCGGCTGCCGTTGATCCGATGCCGCCGTGGCTGCCTGCGTACAACGGGTGGTTTTCGTCTATGATCCCTTTTGCTCTGAAAGTGGTTATTATCGGCGCGGAGATTTTTGTGGCTAACTTCAGCAGTTTGGTTCCTTGTCCCATGGCGCCGAACCCCGCAATTATCGCTGGTCTGTCCGCTCGGTCGATTGTTCGCGCAGCTTTTTCTACAAGGACGTTTTCTTGACCGAACGCCAAGTTTGGCATTCTCCCTTCTAGAGGAAGTATGTTTGCTTCATAAGGTAGTTTTTGCACGTCGTTTGGGATGCCTATGTGAGCGACACCGCGGTCAAGCAGCGCATGTCTCATAGCCAGCGTAGCCAGCATGGTGGTTTGTTTTTCAGACATGAGGATTTTGTTGTACACGCATATGGGTTCAAAGAATGAGTACTGGTCGATTTCCTGAACCGTTCCGGGTCTCATGAGTTGCCGCGCTACTAATCCTGTTAGCGCTATGACTGGCGAGTGGTCTAAGCTTGCGTCGTACAGTCCTGTGGCGAGGTTGGTTGCGCCTGGTCCTGACACTCCTAGGCACGCGGCTACGTGGCCGGTGAGTTTTCCGTAAGCCGAAGCCATGAACGCGGCGGTTTGCTCGTGCCTCACTTGGAGATATTGGACTTTGCCGTTTTTTCTTACTGCTTCCACTATCCCGAGTGTGGAGGTTCCTGGGACGCCTAAGACGTATTGGACTCCCCACTCTGCGAGTTGTGCTACTAGAATATCTGAGACGGTGGTTCCTTGTTTTTTCTCTTCAGTCTTGCCTGCTAAAAGCACGAAGGCGCTTTTTGGCGCTCCGCAGACAGGGCACACCCATTCTTTCGGCAAGTCGCTGAAGTTCACTTTTTCTTTTGCTTCATCATAGACGTAATTACAAACGGTACAACGATGTTTTGCCATGCAAAAACCTCGAAAAACTTTGTCAGTACTCCAATGTAATTTCGCTCTTATCTGCTTTTCTAGCTGGCCGGTGACCGCACCTTGTCCTTGTTACTTACTTTCATAGAAAGCGCCGTTAAACTAAGGCATTATCTAAAATACCGTGTCGTCCTCTATCATGATGGTGATCAGAAACGTCTTCAGACTTGAAGACTATTTTAAACAAAGTAGTTGAGGAAGACTACGTGAACGAAGAATTGGAAATAGAGAAAAACTTGTCTCAGTTCAAATCGCTTCTGCTCGAAATCGCAAAAGCCAAAACATGGGACCTCGCAATCTGGGTTGAAGGAACCGACGTGAAAAACGCGGAAAAATACGAGAAAAACCTGAATTTGCTGGAAAGAGGCAACCTCGTAAAGGGCAAGTTGAAATTTACAGAACGTAATGCATACCGCGAATATCAATTGACCAAGAAAGGATTTGAACTAGTAAAGAAACTGCGAGAAGAGAATTAATCAGCGAAATACCTTTTGCTGGTTTCAGACGAGTTCTTGTTGACTCCGAAGTTTTTTCTAGCGCTCGCGTCTACCATCTGGGCAATAGCCTATATGTCGTCTTCTTGTAATCCAAGTATTCTTGCCCAAATTCCTTCGTTAGTTCGTTCTCTTCTTTTCTTGAAATGAGATAGACAAACGTAACTATCAGAGGGGTTGGGAGCAAGGAATACAATCCTGATCAAAGGAAAGAGAATCCTATGTGGGCTAATAGTCCGCCTAGGTATTGTGG
>CAZZLA010000123.1:0-4685 GCA_964655035.1 uncultured Candidatus Bathyarchaeia archaeon
TGAGCCTTGGCCTGCTTCAATCATTATTCCGCTTAGCATGTTGCCGATTTCGCCCAGTTCGGTTTCTGCTTCAGGGAAAACGCTTACTAGTCCTGTTCTGACTGTTCGTAGTACGCCAACGGCCGGTCCTAATGTGGACACTACATCTCCGAGTTCGGATACTGTTCGTAACCTTAACACTATCTGTTCGAGTGCGAGTCTAGCGTTTATGATGAGCTTTTCCATTTTGCGGACTTCTGCGAGTTCGTTGGCGAAGACGTTTGCGCGTGCGGTGTCGTGTTTGGTGTAGGCGTCAACTATTCTGGCGAAGATTGCCTTGTCTCTTTGGCTGAAGCGGTCTGTGGCTTGATCGAGTTTCTGCACTTGAAGTTCGATTCGTCTGACAGCGAAGTCGAGTCTTGGCTTCAGTGGTCCTGGTGGGTTCACAACGTCTTTTATACGGTCTGTGAGAGGCTGTTCACCTCGTTTAGTTTCCCATTTTTTTGCAAATCTTTCTGACAAATTAATACCTCCAGCACAAAAGATGATGTTGAAACATCTTATACATTGTTAATATGGTGGAAATATGCACGTATATATGTGGAGATATATGGGGTGGAAAAACTTGTTTTTGGCTTTAATTGGAAAATTAAAAGACAAGGTAGGCAGTATTCGGATATTAGACAAAAACGTGTAAGTTAGACTAAAAAGAGGGGTAATCTAATGCTTAAACAAAAAGGTGAATGGAATGGGTGATAGGTTAAAAGTATTCGGAATTGTTGCACTTTTGGGTTTCATGGCAGGCATTATAGCGCAGCTGACAGCAGTGTTCGTTATTCCGTGGATAATCTCGATCTTGCCAGCGCTTGGCGGTCTGACAAGCTACATGGTTGCGGGATTTGCTGGTGCCGTGCTAACGGTTGGGCTCGTAAGTGTATGGGCATACTTAACGGGTAACCGAAACCGACCATAAGTACAACAATTTCCCCAACTTCTTTGCTTCGCCAACAAATTTCTACGTTTTAGCAAGGTCTAATCTTCTAATTTTTTACATGAAGCTGAACTTATCATAAGAAGCAGTTGAGTTATCGGTTTGCATGTTTTTTGGGTGGACTCAGTAGCGGAAAAAGATGTCATCCGCCTTTCAGCGTCTTCGTACCTCGATGTCTTCATAGTCCGTTCAAACCTAAGGTTTCTACAGATTTCAAGTTTTTGGTAGGTCAATGCGTAAAAATCAATCCGTTCTCAAAAGTCCAATTGTTGGAACGCAGATTCGCGCGCGCGCCAACCAACCAACTTGGATTAACTTCCAGGTTGGAGAAGGTTAAGGACCATAGACTTTGTTTTGCATACATATGGAAAAAATTTTTAGCGCGCACTGGTATCAATGCTATTGATTTTTAGCGCGTACTACTTCTATTCAAGTTTTTACTGTTTTACGGGGGAATAATTAGGGTCAATTTGAAAGAAAACTTTTTAACCAAAAGCAAGAAATCAGCTGTGGGTGGATCTATATGATTGACTGGAATCAGTTCATTACGGATTTCCTGAATCCGCCAAATGCGTATCAGTCGTTGACTATTGATCGTGTTTTGGTGTCGTTGATTGTGACGTTCATTATCGACCTGTTTATTTTCTACATGTACCGGAAGACATTCAAGGGTGTGATTTACACTCGGGAGTTTAATGTGGGTTTGGTTCTCACGGGTTTGGTTGTAACTTTAGTTGTTTTGCCGATTAGTTCTAACATTGCTTTATCTTTAGGAATGGTTGGTGCTCTAAGCATCATTCGTTTTCGCACAGCTATCAAGGATCCGAAGGATATTGTTTTTACATTCTGGGCGATAGCTGTAGGGATTATCAGCGGTGCAGGCTTGTACATGATTGCTATTGTGGGTGTTCCAGTGATTGGTCTATTGTTGCTGGTGTTGGAGCGGACTAGCTTTAGGGGTCCTGACCCGTATTTGTTGGTGATTCATTACGCGAGTGAGGCTGAGGATGCTGTTCAGGCGGCTCTTCCAAGATATAGGCTTCGGTCTCGCACCGTCAACGCCGATGGCGTAGAGTTTATGGGAGAAGTAAGAATGAGCTCCAAAGAAGCAATTAAGGTGGATGAGCTCTTGAAGATAAAGGGGGTTAAAGATGCCTCGCTAGTCAGTTACAGGTCTGACTCAACCTAATAATATACTAGACAGCTATCAGGAGGACACAGAGACCTCATAAAAGGTGAGCATAGTGAAGAACCGAGCCTTTGCCGTCTTGATACCCACGCTTTTACTATTGTCAATACCTGCTCTCGCATCGGGGCAGTCAGACGGTGGACTGGTAATTAACGAGTTCATGGCCGACAACGATGGAGCAGTTCCAGGGCAATACGTGACTTTTCCGGACTGGATCGAATTCTACAACGGCGGAAACACGTCAATCAATTTAAGCGGAATGCTCCTCACCGAGGATCTCGCCAACGCTCCCTGGAGGTTTCCGAACAGCACTATCTTGGCTCCCGGAGATTTCCTTTTAGTCTGGGGCAACAGAGGCTCCGGACCGGACATGCTTCACACAAACTTCTCACCGAATGCCGGCGGAGGAACCTTAACGCTGATGGCTGTTGACGGTGCGACTGTGATCGATCAGGTAACATTCGAAAAGCAAATCAGGGACGTATCTTACGGGCGAGTTCCTGACGGAGGTTCCACCTGGAGCCACCTGATAACCTCGACTCCGGGCGAAGCGAACGTGGAGAACCCTCAAACCGGCTCCTCAACGGATTGGCCAGTCTGGGCTTTCATCGTGGGGTCTCTTGTTGTTTGCGTATTGATCGTTATAATCGGGAAGAAACGAGGATGGGGGAAAACTAATGGCAAACAGGCCACCTTATTTGAGGCATGAGCTCAAGTACAAAATCGATCGTCTGCAGTTCGATGTCCTACGGAAGAACCTTGCTATGGTTCTCAAGCCTGACTCTCACATGGGGACCACTGGTCGATATCATATTAGGAGCCTATATTTTGATGACTTTCGAAACTCGGCTTTTTGGGAAAAGCAGGCAGGAAATTACAGGCGAGAGAAATATCGAATTCGCATTTACAATCGCAGCGATGCATTCATCAAGCTTGAACGAAAAACGAAAATCCACAACTATATCCTCAAAGAGAGCATGAAACTAACACGGGAAGAAGCCGACCGAATCATTGCCGGAGATGTTGGTTTCTTGGCTGATTCGAAGCACAAGCTTCTCAGAGACTTCTATCGGAAAGCTCGGTGCGATATCATGAGACCCGTTGCTGTCGTAGAGTACGATCGAGTGGCGTACGTTCATCCGGTGGGCAACGTTCGGATAACTTTTGACACCGGGTTGCGTATGAATTTGGCGTCAATTTCCTTTTTTGACTGCAACGTTTGCACCATGAGTATTGTCAAGGAGGCGGATGTTGTTTTGGAGGTAAAGTACGATGACGTGCTTCCTCTCTTCATCTGCGGCTTGTTTCCTGACACGATTCGTCCACGGTCTGCTATAGGCAAGTTTGTCATTTGCAGAGAGCAACATGTGACAATGACAGGCAATTCTACTTGTGTTTTGCAATGCAGGGGTAGCGAATAACATGGTCTTTTCTTTGACTGTCCTGTCAAGCGGTCTTCTAGAACCTGCCAAAGGTGAGCTGAGACATGGATAAGGGACTCGTGATTGTAACCGTCGTATACATTGTCATGCTGGCGTTTTTCGTAGGGTATCAGCTATCTATCGGCGGTTCGCTAAACGATAGACCGACCGCCGAAGCTGATGACTGGGACAGCTCTATCATTGTCGACCTAACCTTGAAGGGGGACTCAATAGAGGTTAGTGAGTCTGAGCCCGTCGCCGTCGAAGGTAGTAGAGTGACCATCTTATTTGGCGGCACGTACAAAATTACTGGCTCATTGAGCGATGGCCAGATAGTTGTGTACACCGATGATGAGGATCCTGTTAGGCTCATTCTGAACGGTGTCAACATTAATTGTTCTACGAGCGCTCCGATCTCTATCATGGATGCGGAAGAAGCTTGCATAATTCTAGCTGACGGCACCGAGAATTTTGTAGGGGACACTGCAACATACGTTTATGGTGATCCCTCCGAAGATGAACCGAATGCAGCTGTCTTCTGTAAATCCGACCTCACTATTATGGGCAATGGCGTGTTGAATGTGGTTGGTAACTATAATGATGGCATAGCCAGCAAAGATGGGCTAGTCATTCAAAGCGGAACCGTCAACGTGAGGTCAGTTGATGATGGCATACGTGGCAGAGACTACATTGTAGTCAAGAGCGGAGTCCTGGATCTGGAGGTCGGCGGCGACGGCGTGAAGTCTGACAACCCGGAGAACTCAACGCTAGGAAATATTTCTGTTGAGAACGGAACCATCAATATTGTTTCAGGGGGCGACGCATTTCAGGCTGAAAAGAAAGTTCTGATTACCGGTGGAAGTTTCAACCTAAAATCTGGCGGGGGAAGTAGCAGTGTTGTAACTGGCAATGTTTCGACTAAGGGTATCAAAGGGCTTGTCAGTGTGACAATTGATGGCGGTGTTTTTGAGATTGACTCAGCGGATGATGCTCTCCATTCGAATGGGACGATAACAGTGAACAGGGGGTCTTTCACTCTTTCAGCCGGAGACGACGCAATTCACGCTGACGGTTCTGTGGAGATTAATGGCGGAGACATCAATAT
>CAZZLA010000124.1:0-4663 GCA_964655035.1 uncultured Candidatus Bathyarchaeia archaeon
CCGTATATGAGGAATGGTGCGTATGGTGCGGGGACTCCGATTCCTGATACTCCTGGGTTTAATGCTACTGTTAGGGCGGCGAAAATTATTGTTGTGGCTAATTCCTTGGTGTTCATTTTGGCTCAGCCTTAATTGTTGCGGTAATTATTTAAGCGTAGCTACTCGCTATTGAGTATTGGATTTTGGAGTAAATCTGGCTAAAATTGATAAATAAGCACAATCTCATAATATTGTTGGAGTGAAAAGTTATGTCCGAAACCCTCCAGTTCTCTTCCAACGACATAAAAAGCTGGCTTGAAAACGAAACCAGCTCAGTTCTCACTCCTGTACAAGAGCAAGCCAAGAAACTTAGAGATGACATGCGTGATGCAATCCAGATCGTCACGGAGGTCAGCAAGATGCTTCTCGAGAACAGCGCAAAAGAAATCGAAAAAAGAAACAAACGCGTTTACAATCGCGCCCGCGCGATGAACAAGCTGGCTCGCCTGTTCACTGAAAGAATCAGGAAAGTTACGGTTCCAGAGCAAGTCTCTTATGACAGCTTGAACAAGTTCGCCCAGGAAACCCAGAAAGTGTTTATGGTGACAGACATAGACATCAAGAACTGGTTTCCACGCATCTCGCCCTTCTTTATCATGGACAGAAGAAAATTCTTAGCGGTTCACGAAAAAGCCAAGGCATCGCTGGAAGCTCTCAACGATTTTCTGACGAAAGAGTACGTTAAAACCAAAACTTTAGAGGAAACTTTCCAACTAATCAGCGAACTTCACGACATGGAGAGACGCCTGTCAGATGTTGAGGCGGAAAAGACAACCATAAATAACGAGCGGCTTCCCATTGAGGAAGAACTGGCGGAACTGGAACAAAAAACCGCCAAGTTGAAAGGCGAGGGACCTGTTGACCAGCTTTTTCTCGTAGAAACAGAAATAGAAAAAATAAACAAAGAACTGAAACACGCGTTGCGGCACCTGCAGAAACCGTTCAAAAAAATGCAGGCTTTAGCACTGTACCGTGGCGGTGCAGGCTTGACACCTGACGAACGCAACAAACTTGACCAGTACTTGCAGAAGCCCTTCAAGGCGCTGGCAACCGAAGAGGCGGGTTACCCCCTGCTGAAGCAGATTCTGCAGAAAATGACCCGTTTGATGGATGAGGGTAAGCTGAAATTAAAGTCGGATAAAGCGCGTAAAGCCAAGCGAGACATAACTGGCATTCTTAAACGCGATTCTTTGGGGAAACTCCACAGGCGCTGCGCTGAAGTAGCCACGCGAGAGAATAAGTTTTTGAATTCGTCGTAATTGGAGGTTACTTAACGCAGTCTATCCATGTTTCAAGAGCAGACCCAACAGCTTAAAGCAAGATTAGCACGAGTTGAAGCTCACGAGGCCGTCAAAGAGCGCGCATACAACGAGGTCGTCTCAAGAATCAGCAGCCACAAGAGAACAATCGAGAAGAACGTGTACAGTTCGCTAGACCAAAAAGTCCAGATCATCTAGTTTTGCGGTGCCTTCACCCCATGAATCTCTCCTCACTCGCCAAAGAATCCACGACTGTCCAAAGCCACGATTTCATTGAAACTGTGGAAAAAGCCATCAACTTGCTACGTGGCGAAAGAGGCAAAATCGGATACCTAGACCTCACGGAACGTTTGGTACAGCTTGAACCTTCAGGCGAGGCTTTGGTCATCGGCGATTTACACGGAGACCTCGACAGCCTCACCCGCATCCTAAGCAACAGCGGCTTCACGCAGAAACTGACCCGGCACGAAGACTCGTTTCTGATTTTTTTAGGCGACTACGGCGACCGAGGCCCACGCTCAGCGGAAGTCTACTACCTGATTCTGAAGCTTAAGCTCGCTTTTCCCCGGCAAGTTGTTCTTTTGCGCGGAAACCACGAAGGCCCTGAAGATTTGATGGCTTCTCCGCACGACTTGCCCGTGAATTTCCAAGCCAGATTTAAGGAAAACTGGACACTGGCGTATTCTAAAGTTTGCGAGTTGTTCAGTTATTTCTACAACGCCGTGATTGTGGAGGAGCGGTACCTGATGGTTCACGGCGGCTTGTCACCTGAAATCACCCGCGCCCAGGACTTGGCATACGCCAACATGACACATCCCGAAAAAGAATTTTTGGAAGACCTGTTGTGGAGCGACCCTGACGACGCAGTTCGAGACGTTTCGCCTTCTCCACGAGGCGCCGGCAAACTTTTCGGCAAAAACGTCACAGAAAAGGTCTTGCGGAACCTGAACGTTAAAATCTTAATAAGAGGGCACGAGCCTTCCGCGGAAGGCTTCAAGCTCAACCACGACGGCAAAGTGTTAACCTTGTTTTCCCGAAAAGGCGCTCCGTACTTCAATTCTCATGGCGCTTACTTGCAGCTGTCACTTTCAGAGAAATTCGAGAGCGCAGAGCAACTTGTTCCGTGGATTCATAAGTTTTAGCCCTGATTTTCCAGAGAACCGCTCGCACTTGATTTGCATTCTGGTTTAACACTCACTTCAGCCTTTATATAAGGGGAGCCTAGTCTTTTCCGAGCAGCTAGTCACGAACCTGCAAAAGAAATCTTGACAAACAAGCCGTCCAAGCTATCAAACTAAAATCAACCCGTTCTTTTGCGCGATGATGCTCTAAAACTATATATGTTTTTGATTAGTCACCCTTCTCTATGTTGCGTATAGGTCATAGAGGCGCAAGAGCCTACGAGCCTGAAAACACGATCCGCAGCTTCAAGAAAGCCTTGGAAATCGGTGTGGACGCAGTTGAGCTTGACGTAAGAAGAACGAAGGACAACCAGCTTGTTGTCATCCACGACGCAGACGTTAAGAGAACAACAAACGGCAAAGGCTTGGTAATAGAGTTAACGCTTCCGGAGATAAAGGCGTTTTCGACGGAGAAAGGCGAGAAAATTCCCACACTAAAGGAAGCCCTTGACTTTTTGGATAAGAAAGTGAAAATTCTCATCGAGCTGAAAGAAGCAGGCGTTGAAAAGCAGGTTCTTGCGGCTGTATGTGAAAGGAGCTTGCAGAAAAACGTGATAATAGTATCTTTCATCGAAGAAGCGCTGCAGAAAGTCAAGGAACTGGACAAGGAAGTGGAAACAGGACTGATTTACGCCAGACACAAGAACCCCTTAAAAACCGCTTTGGAATTGAAAGCAAGCTATCTTCTGCCGCTTTATAGGTTTACGCACACGGCTAACGTTCAGAAAGCTCATGAAAACGACTTGAAAGTCCTGGTTTGGACTATAAACAAGCCTGAAGAAGTAGTGGAGTACGCCAAAAAAGGCGTTGACGGCATAGCCAGCGACAAACCCGACATTCTGACTCAGTAAAACGCACGCGTTTAAAGAAAAATATTTTATACTTAAAACAACGATAAAAAAATGCTGTTTCACCATGACCCCCAACGTAAGCATCATAATTCCGACGTTGAACGAAGAAAAGGGCATAGTTGAGACTTTAAAACAAATCAACAAATTAGATATTAAACGAGAAGTTATAGTTGTCGACGGATTATCAAAAGACAACACCGCAAAAAACGCCGAACTACACGGCGCAAAAGTCATAGTGGAAAAAAGAAAAGGCAAAGGCATAGCCATGGCAACAGGCGTCAAAAACGCGAAATCAAACACAATCTGTTTCTTGGACGGCGACGGAACGTATCCTCCAAAATTCATACCCAAAATGCTGGAACTATTGGAAAACTGCGACGTTGTCGTTGCTTCCAGGCTGCTAAAAAAAGAAGGCGTTAACGATTCCGTAAACACTTTCGTTCATTATCGCCTTTTCCCCTTCGTATTCAAACACTACTTGAAGAAATTCAAAACCTCCGAGCCAATCACCGGCATGAGACTGATGAAAAAAGAAACCTGGAAAAAACTGCATTTAAAATCACATGGTTTCCTTATCGAGACAGAAATGGAAGTTAACATGGCAAAAAACAAGATGCAAGTAATCGAAATCCCAATCCCCTGCATCAAACGAATAGGCAAAAGCAAATGGGACTCAAGCTTAGGAACTATGCTGAAAATCAGAAAATACGTTAAAACAAACGAAAAATACCTTCAAGACCTGCAAGTCACCAGATACCTTCACGTCTAAACCAGGAGATTTTATTAATTTCCCGCGTAGAAAAGACGCATTAGATTGAACTTCGTTGCAGAACCCATGTTTGCGACAAAGCCCAATTTAATTCTCAGTTCGGAGGGCAAGTTCTATTTTTTCCGCAGCCCCCCTACTCTCATCATTCAACGGAATCAAGCGTATCTCTGATGTCGACTTGATACCGACGCCAAGTTCTGCCGCACGACGAATCTGGTCAAGTCCAAAGATGCTGCCTTTCGCGATGTGCCCATTAGCGCCGTGCATTCTGAGGATAGCTACCCCAACCGCGTCGATGGCTACACGGTCTTCGCTGGCGAGTAAGAGGTTAGGCTCAACCAACTCGCCTTTTTCTGGTCCTCCGCTGACAAACGCTTTAATGCCGTCCATGACCACCAAATCTGCACGATGATGCTTGTTTATTTCCGCTACCATCAGCCTTTGAAACGGTGAGCCATGTAGTTCCCACATGTAATCGTAAATTGTGCCCGGCACCCTTTTAGCCACCAAACCCACCGAATTCTTTAAGGACAAGGTGAAGTGTCCGCCGAACCTGTGCGTTTT
>CAZZLA010000125.1:0-4616 GCA_964655035.1 uncultured Candidatus Bathyarchaeia archaeon
CTTCGGGCGGAGACTTATCAAAACTTGAGGAGTTAGAGTCAAGGTATGGTTGATTTTCTTGACACTTTAGCGAAGAGCGCAAGAGAAACAATCGATAGTGGCTACTACGAAACGCTAAATGCGCTGGTCACTTCCAGCATCAGCTTGAAACAGGCAATTCTGGAAGCCAAAAACGCGCCGGTTATCACGGAAATCAAAGCCGCTTCACCATCCGCGGGTACAATCAGAAAAAACGTGGACGCAAGCCTCATCGCGGAAAGCATGGAAAAAGGCGGAGCCATCGGATTATCCGTTCTAACCGAACCCAAGCATTTCAAAGGCTCTTTGCACTCGCTCGTTGAGGCGCATAAAACAGTGAAGCTTCCAATTCTGATGAAAGATATAATCCTGAGCCCTGTCCAGCTGGACGCTGCTTCGAATGTTGGTGCCAACGTCGTTTTGTTGATTGAAGCGCTTTTTGACAGAGGATACTGCGAGTGCAGCGCGCACGAAATGATTGCGACAGCGCACTCGGGAGGGCTTGAGGTTCTGCTGGAGGCCCACACTGCAGACGAGTTCCGTTCCGCCGTTAGAACTCACGCTGATTTGGTGGGGATTAACAACCGAAATCTGGCGACGTTAAAGGTTGATTTGAACGTGACAAAGGCGATTCTGGAAGGGAACCGTGCGGAAGGCAAGGTCGTTGTGAGCGAGAGCGGAATTACCACGCCTGCTGACCTGCGTTTTCTACGCGAATGCGGCGCGCAAGCTTTTCTGATAGGGTCAGCCGTTATGCTAGCAGACAACGTGGACGTGAAGGTCAGGGAGTTTGTGTCAGCGTTATGAACGGGGTTAGGGTGAAAATCTGCGGAATAACTCGAAAAGAGGATTTGGAGGCGGCAGCGGCTGCGGGAGCGGACGCTGTGGGGTTCGTGGTTGGCGTCTCTTCTTCATCAAGGACCCTTTCGCTTGCTGAAGCTGAAAAGCTGATTAGGAGGGTTCCGCCCTTCGTGAAAACCGTTCTGGTGACAGTTCCGGCAAGTCTTGAAGACCTTGTGGAAACGTGCGAAGCGGTGAATCCAGACGCCGTGCAGATTCATGGAGAAAACCTGCAGGACGTTGGCGCCGTCCGAGACAAACTTCCAGCCAAGCTCTTAATAGGTGCAGTAAAAGCGGGTTCCCCCGATGCGGTTGGCACTTTAGTAGAGGCGGCAAAAATGTTAGATGCGGTTCTCCTTGACTCGTTTGTTCAGGGAAAACACGGCGGTACAGGAGTCGTTCACGACTGGAACGTGAGCCAGCGCGTCAAGCAGCTTGTCCATCCGAAACCGTTAATTCTGGCGGGTGGACTGAATCCTGAGAATGTCGCTGAGGCAGTGCGGACTGTTGAGCCTTACGCGGTGGATGTTTCCAGCGGCGTGGAACGGCAACCGGGAGTTAAGGATTACCAGAAAATGGTGGAGTTTGTTAAAAACGCTAAGGGATGTAGAACATGAAAAAGATAAGCAACTATCCAGTTGACGGAAAATTCGGCAAATACGGCGGACGCTTCGTGCCCGAAGTCTTGATGGCGGCAATTTACGAGTTGGAAGAAGCTTACGCGCAGGCTAGACAAGACTCGAACTTCCGTAAAGCGCTGGCGTATTACCTATCGGAGTACGCTGGAAGACCCACGCCGCTGTATTACGCGGAGAATCTAACACGGAAAATTGGCGGCGCGAAAATCTACCTGAAACGCGAAGATCTTGCACACGGAGGCGCCCACAAAATTAACAACACGCTCGGGCAGGCACTGCTGGCTAAAAGAATGGGAAAAAAACGCGTGATTGCCGAAACAGGCGCGGGTCAGCACGGAGTCGCCACAGCCATCGCCTGCGCCGCCTTAGGCTTGAAGGCTGAAGTGTACATGGGTTCTGAGGACATGAAGCGGCAGCGGCTTAACGTGTTCCGCATGAAACTTCTAGGCGCGGAAGTGCATCCGGTGGAGACGGGCTCTAAAACGTTAAAGGACGCCATAAACGAAGCGTTCAGGGACTGGGTTACCAACCTTGAAAGCACCTACTACCTGATAGGCTCAGTGGTGGGTCCGCACCCTTATCCGACGATTGTGCGCGATTTTCAAAGCGTCATCGGCACCGAACTGAAAGGGCAGTTTATGCAGAAAGAGAAGCGACTGCCAGACGCGCTGGTCGCGTGCGTCGGCGGCGGGAGCAACGCCATAGGAACCTTCTACCCGTTTGAGGACTGTCCAGACGTGAAGCTGTACGGCGTTGAAGCCGCAGGAGAAGGCATTGAATCAGGCAAGCACGCGGCTGCCTTGGGCGCTGGAGCGGAAGGTGTCTTCCACGGCATGTTAACCTACGTGCTGCAAGACAGGGACGGGCAGATACAGAACACGCACAGCATTTCTGCAGGCTTAGACTATCCCGGTGTCGGACCTGAGCATTCTTTCCTGAAAACTTTGCGGAGAGCCGAATACGCCACGGCGACGGACGCGGAAACAGTTGATGCTTTCTCTGCGCTCTCGAAAGAGGAGGGCATTATCCCTGCTTTAGAGTCTTCGCATGCTGTGGCTTTTGCCATGAAGCTGGCTCGTAAGATGAAGCGGGAGGAAGCGGTTGTGGTCACGTTGTCGGGACGTGGAGACAAGGACGTTGAAGTGGTGGCTGATTTTCTGGAAGTGAAAATATGAGCGATTTAACCAAGGTTTTCCAGCGGCTGAAGGCGCAGGGCGACCGCGCACTTATAGGCTACGTGACTACAGGAGACCCTGAACCGCGGCTTACGCCTAGGATTGCTGAGGCGCTTGTTAAAGGCGGTGTGGACATAATTGAGTTGGGCGTGCCATTTTCTGACCCGATAGCGGATGGACCGACGATTCAGGCTGCCAGCGTTCGCGCGTTGCAGGCGGGGACCACGCCGAAGATGGTGCTGCGCATAGCGGGGGAAATCAAGAGGAAGCGGGGCGTGCCCGTTGTGATTTTGACGTATTTCAATCCTGTTTTCCGTATGGGAGTGGATAACTTTTTCAGGCTAGTAAAAAGCTTCGGTGTTGACGGCGTTGTGGTTCCTGACCTTCCCGTTGAAGAGGCGAAAGCGTACCGCGAAGCCGCTGAGACCTGTGGAGTGGATACGATTTTTCTTGCGGCTCCTTCAACTTCGAACGAGCGCTTATGCAGGATTGTGGCGTGCACTTCTGGGTTTTTGTATGTTGTTTCGCATTTTGGCGTCACAGGAGCGCGCGAGACTGTGGAGGATTCAACGGTTCAGCTTGTCAAGAGGGTTCTGGCTTTCACGAGCGGGCGGGTTCCGTTGGCTGTGGGGTTTGGAGTTTCGAAGCCCGCGCATGCAAAACGCATTATTGAGGCTGGGGCGGACGGCGTCATCGTGGGAAGCGCCTTTGTTAACATCATTCAAAAGCGTCAGGGTGATGTTGGCAGGATGCTTGAAGAACTTGAAGTTGCCGCGCGTAAACTTAAAAGCGCTACAAGAAGATAGTAGAAAAAGGGTGGGTGTGTTTTAGCGGGGTTTTCTTCGGGCTAGGAGCACTGCTACGCCTATGCCGACGGCGACGATGATTATGGCGATGATGATTATCCCTCCCGCGCCTGTTGGCGTAAGGTTAGGTGCAGAGTCGGACGGCGTTGCTATGTAGGCTGTGAACGTTGGGTCATGCTCAACCCTGTAGCCGCTGTATTCTGGATAAGCGGTTATGTAGAAGTAGTTGGCTCTGCTCATGTTAGCGATTGTTGACACGGCTTTGGCGAAGAGCGCAGGATACATGTGCACGACGACGGCGGGCAGGAACTTCATCAAGCCCATGTGCATTGCGAAGAGTCCGCCGTTGCCTGCAAAGCCTGAGATTCTTGCGGTTCTTGATTTCGACTCGTAAGTATCGTACGTGCTTTCCGATGGGTCAGCAGTGTAGTTGTACAAGTTGTAGTCTTTTTTGGTGCCGAAGGTGGCATTGAAGATTTTTTCACCATCATCCGCATAAGTGGCGATTGATGTATCGGTGACTTCCGTTTCTGCATCGGTGACGCTCTGTCCAGAAGCCGTCTCGCTGTAAGTTTCGTGATCTGCCATCACTGAGGTTTGGAAGTTTATGGTGCTCATTTCGAGCCCGTTGTCCTGGATGAAGTCGTGGATTGTGTCGTTGCTGAGCTTTCTGCCCAGCATGCCATAGTTTCCTGTGCTGTTGTAATATGTCCATGCGAGGGGTATTATGCCGACGAATAAGTGCCGCATTCTTCCGATTACATGGTTTTCCTGCAACGTTGCGGTGCCTGCTTCAGGGTCGATTGTAAGCTTGTACATGAACGTAAGTTCATCATAGACTGTTAAGCCGACGGGCCAACTGTTCTGGAAGCGGGGGTTTCCCGGGTCTATCCACGTCCTCCACCAGAGCGCGGTTAGGTTGGTGTATCTCATACCCCAGGTCCACTGGTTGCCCTCATTCGTTAGGGGGCTGTTTTCTGTTTTGCTGTTAAGCACGGGCAATGTTTTGCCTAAGTTGCTGAGGTCGAAGCCGAGGCTGAACGAGGCGAAGAGCATGTCGCTAGTGTCTGGAGAATCGGGGGTAACTGTGTTGGCGGTTTCGTTGAATGCCATGAGCATGAGGAAGGTGGAGGCGAGGA
>CAZZLA010000126.1:0-4609 GCA_964655035.1 uncultured Candidatus Bathyarchaeia archaeon
TTATTTCCCTTATATCTTGCTGTTTTTTGCTTCTTTCACCTAAAATTTTCCAAGCCGCCACAGGTAGCCATCCCAAAATAATCATTAATGTCCCTGGAAAACCGCCTATTTGACGGTGCAGTATTGGTTCTAGAGCAGCGACGATTTCAGGGATGAACGCTTCAAAAATTGCAAAAGAAAGGGTTATTGCCACCACCGAGATGTATCCAGTTTTTTTACCGAATTTCTTAAACGTTTGAAGAGCAAGAATTCCAGCGAAAAAGAAGTCTCCCAACCCAAGTCCTCTAAAAAGAACTTCGCCACTTGCTGAAAAAACAAAAGGCACATTTGGCAATTGAACCAGAACTGGAAGACCTAACCCCGTGAACTGTTGTGCTGCCACAACCATGCTGCCGGTGCCTAGCACCAGAATAATGTCCACTATGGTGAGGAGCACCGCAAAAACTAGCACGGTTTTCCACGTGAACAAAGACCCAAGATAAAGAATTATCAACACGGCAAAGGTTAAGGCAAAAATATCCAGTAGAACTGGAGCCCAAAAAGGTGCTCCATTATACGCCACATTAAAAAAAACAAACAGCAACACGAATAGTGCTGGCGGCTGTATCGCTACGTACCATCTCTCTTTAGAATTTGGCTTTTTCGCGTCAACTATTATTGAAGCGAAGGTAAACGCTGCCAAACCATAAAACGCTGGCGCCCTGTAAAGCACAAAGCCGTCGGCAAAGGGCTCCATCAAAGCCATGGTGCCCGCGAGCAAACCGGCGATGCCGAACCCCAGAGAAAAGAGTTGCGACCTTCTTGTTTTCAAGCCCGAAAAAAGGTATGAAAACGTGAATAGAAGCAATGAATATGAGAAGATGAAAACTAACACTATTATGCTTTGAAAAATCTGTCCTGGATACAATATTGAAATATAGGCGATAACAGAGATTGCCACGACAATCATAGTTACAAGCAGTATTACGTCTCGCGTGCGAAGTTCCCTTTCTTCAAAGGTTGTTTTCAACTTTCCTTCGGTTCGCTCGTTCAAAAGCAAAGCAGCCATCGAGACGGCAAACAGCGCAAGCGGCATCGCAATGTCAAGGGTAGCCATGAGCAGCACATCGTTAAACGGACATTTATTTCTTTATCCTAAAACCCTTTTTAAAACCGTTTAAATTCCATAGCCCAGCACCATTACCCTTGGAATTGCACGTTGAAGACGGCTAATGACGCAAGAAGCGCTTCTTCCGTTCTAACTGTTTCTGTTCCCTGCTCAGGAACCGTGTTCACCACAAAATCCACAACATCATCTAAGTTTGCGCCCTCATCCTTGACGATTTCAGGCAGTCCACGTGTCGGCGCACCAAACGCCACGAGTATGCGCGGAGATTTTTTCCAATTTTCACCTATTTTTCCAGCCACATCCATGAAATTGGTGCCGAGTTTGGACGTGGCTATGGTTAAATCGAATTTTCCGCTTTCAACAAGCTTTCCAAAAGAATGGTTTTCGACTGTAACTGTGTATCCCCAGTAAAACGGAATTTCGTCTCTGCTTGCTGTTTGAACTTCAACGCGTTCACCAGCCGTAACTATCTGCAGCGTCAACCGTTTGCCTAAACCCCAGCTGGTTTCGCGCAGGAGGCCGGGGTGTGCAAAGCCGATGTCTACAAGCAGGCCTTCTTTGGCTCGGGATAAAGTTACGCCTTCGCGGTATTCGCCGACTTTCAGTTTTTTGGTTTTTCTGTTCAGTGGGTGATGCGGGGTTCGCAGCGGCGGCAAAATTCCCGCGAACTGCAATTTGGGGTCGAGTTTGAACAGGCGTTTTCGAAGGTACTGGGGTGTTTCCATGTACGCCAATAATAGCGCAATCAAGTCCACTTCTTTTCTTTGCTTGTCCTTTCGTGAATTGTCGGGGTATATGATGATTTCATCCACTTTGAAGATTGCGGCGGCTCTTCCGATTAAGCCTATTTTTGAAGTTTTTTCGCGCAGGTGTGGCGTGTCCGAGATGACTGATGTGGGTATGGCTATTGCAAGCGTCTTTTTTTCCATCTTTTCGTGCTCCTTTTGCAGAAAAAATCTTTGCGGGTTGCGTTCAGCTTAAAAGTTGCAATTCGAATATAAAAGTGCGTGTCGTGGTGAGTGAAATGGCGGAATCAGTTCTGGATGATATGAACAAGGTTAGGGGAATCGATAAGAGCGGTATGCTTTCATTCTGTGTAGACATGGCTGAGCATTATGGAAGGGCTTTGGAGGCTGCTGAGCGGGTTTCGCTGTGTTTTTCTGTGCTTGAGAACGTGGTTATTGCGGGTATGGGTGGTTCGGCGATTGGGGGTGAGTTGTTGAAGGATTTGGTGCGTGAGGATGCACGGGTGCCTGTTGAGGTTAGTCGTGCTTATTCGTTGCCGGGTTATGTGGATGAGCGGAGTCTTGTGTTTGTGGTGAGTTATTCGGGGGAGACGGAGGAGACTTTGAGTTCTTTTTTGGATGCTGTGAGGCGCAAGTGTATGGTTTTTTGTGTGAGTTCTGGGGGGCGCTTGTTGGAGTTTGCTGAGCGGTTGGGTGTGCCGTTTTTGCGGGTTCCTTCTGGTTTTCCGCCTCGTGCGGCGCTGCCGTATTTGTTTACGCCGTTGGTTGTGTTGTCGGAGCGGTTGGGGGTTGTTTCTGGTGTTTCTGAGGGTTTTTCTGAGGCGATGTCAGTATTAGGGCGGGTTAGTGGTGAGTGTGCGCCTGAAGTGCCTGTGAGCAACAATGTGGCGAAGGGCTTGGCTGTTGGCGTTAATGGATCTGTTCCGGTGGTTTATGGGTTTGGGGTTTTTCGTGGTGTGGCGCAGCGTTTTAAGACGCAGTTTAATGAGAATGCCAAGATTCCTTCGAAGTGGGAGTTTTTTTCGGAGGTTGATCATAATGAGGTTGTGGGCTGGGAGCGTGCGGGAAGTTTGGCGGAGTGTTTTTCTGCGGTTTTCCTTAGGGATAAAGCGGAGCCAGTTGAGTTTCGTAATAGGATCGAAATAACGAAGGGGCTTATGCCAGCGGGGTCGAAGGTGTTCGAAGTTAGGAGTCAGGGTGAGGGTGTGCTTGCGCGGATGTTGTCCGCCGTGTGCGTCGGGGATTTCACGAGTGTTTATTTGGCGCTTTTGCGGGGTGTGGATCCGACTCCTGTGGATACAATAAGTGTGTTGAAGGCGCGTATGAAGCAGAGCGGAACAAAAGAGAAGGTTATTCGTGAACTGGAGCGGTTGGCTGGTTCACGTTGAAGTGTTTTCTTTGATGAATGTGTTAAAGGTTTTTTCTGCTGTTTCCAGCGGGAGCATTTGTGGGGGTCGTTTGAAGGCGTAGGCGCTGATGGGTATTATTGCGCCTGATTTCTTGTTGTTTAATGCTATTTTTGTGGCGCGGATGATGTCGAAGAGCACGCTGCCAGCGTTTGGGGCGTCTACGGTGCTGAATTTGAGGTCTATGCGCATGGGGGCGTTGCAGAAGTAGGTGCCGCTGATCCAGAAGTAGCTGTCGCGTTTATTTTGGAGAAAATCTACATAGTCGGTTGAGCCTGCTACGATTTCGGTTTTGTAGGGGAGTGCGCTGGCTACGGATTGGGTTTTGATGTTGCGTTTGGTTTCGCGTGTGCGGTCAAGGGTGTCGAGGGATTCGGTTCCTCCGCCAACGTCCAGCTGATAGGTTTCCGTAATCTTCACACCGCTGTTTGAGAGCAGTTTCAGCAATGTCTTATGCAGCGCGGTAGAGCCGACTTGGTCGACTAGGTCATCTCCTGCGAGTGGTAGTTGTGCGTTTTCGTATCGTTTTGCCCAACCGGCGTCACTAGCAATGTAGGTTGGTGTGGCGTTTATGAAGGCACAGTTTGCGGCTATGGCTTGTTCGGCGTAGTGTTTTGAAGCTTGAGTTGCTCCGCTTGGGAGGAGATTGATGAGGATTTCTGCGTTTGCCTGGCGGAGCGTCTGTGCCACATCTGCGTCTGGCTGTGTGCTGGGTTGGATTATGTCTTTGGCGCTTTTGCCTATGCCGTCAAGCAGTGGTCCTTTTTGCACTGTTACGCCTGTTGCTGCGATGTCTGTGACTCTGGGGGCGTTGTTGGGCGGTGCGAATATGGCTTCGGCGAGGTCTTTTCCGACTTTGCGTTTGTCGATGTCGAACGCTGCGACGATTTGGATGTGGCTGGGCGTAAAACCGCCTAGTTGGGGGTTGCGGAGTCCGATTGGATTTTCTTTGAACATGGTGTAGTAGGTTAATCCTTGGGTGAGGGCTGAGGCGCAGTTCCCCACGCCTGCCAATGCAATTTTAATTTTTGGCATGTGTGCCACCTTGTTTGGGGTGTTCTTATCTGCGTTATCCTTATAAAAACCATCGCTGCGTTTGGGCTGGAACCTGCGTGAACTCGCGCGCGCTGAACCTGAAACGTCAGAGCTTTTTCTTGCTGTGCCCATTGTAGCTGCTTCTGGCGCGTCGGTTGCCGTCATTGGCATAGGGCTATTGGTCTACTTCAAGAAGCGCAACCACTAAGCGGAGCTGTCTCGTTTTCGCTCTTATTTTTCCGTCGCCTATTCTAGGAGTTTGTCCCTTGCATCTTCGATCAGGTTCACACTCCTAGAATAGGCGACGGAAAAAT
>CAZZLA010000127.1:0-4585 GCA_964655035.1 uncultured Candidatus Bathyarchaeia archaeon
ACGATCGTGGAGCATCCAAGCGTCAGACAAGGCATAATCGAAGGTGAACCCTGCGTCGTTCTGGCGACTTCTGGAATGCTTGAAGGCGGGCCCGTGATAGAGTACTTCAAAAACTGGGCTGCCGACTCAAAAAACACAATAATCTTCGTCAGCTACCAGATTGAAGGCACCATGGGCAAACGGGTGCAGAAAGGAGTAAATGAAGTAACAATGATGGACAATGAGGGCAAAATGGCGGTTGTGCAAGTTCAGATGCAAGTGGAGTCTATAGAAGGATTTTCAGGTCACTCTGACAGACGGGAGCTAATCAACTATTTAACTCATCTAAAACCTAAGCCTGAACGAATTTTCGTGTGCCACGGCGAAAAAAGCAAAATCAATAACATTGCAGGCTTCCTCAACCACAAAGCCGGCATACCCACCGTGGTTCCAGCAATCTTGGAAACTTTTAGGCTGCAGTAGGCAGAGGCTTTGAAACCTGCCTTTTCTCTCGCCATATCCTAATGTTCTGAGGGCAAATGACCACTCGTTCTTCCCCTAGGCGGGCGATGTCTCCTCCGCTGGCTTCAGCGAACTCGTAAAGCTCGTTCACTGCGCGTTTCACGTCCTCAATGTTTTTGCTTGCGAGCGGAGTTATGCGGAGAATTAGTATGTTCCCGTTCTTAATTTCGTTTTTTATGGTATCCAAATCTGATAAGTCGCGGAGAGGCATGGCTTTCAAATAGGTTTTATCCAACCCCTCTTTGCCTTCTGAAGGAGACCCTGCTGTTTTCTCGTCTTCTTCTTTCTTTGCTTTGCGGAATAGTCCCATGGCCGTGGTCATCTCCTCTCTGTTTATTACTTAATTACCTTTTCAACAGTTAAGCGTTTCTTAATTTCAAGTCTGAATTTTGATAATTAATTGAATTGAATTAATAAGTATCTTATGAATCCACGATAAATATTAACACTTTATGTTCAAAACAACCGCCAAATTATTTTTACTCCAGATTCAGTTTCCCATTTCATAATTGATATTAAAGATTTGAAGGAAGCATTGTTATGGGGCTTGCCTTGATGGAAACCACATGTGACGAGAAAATATCAATTACCGCTGAGCCAAAACAGCCATTTGAAGAGAGGCCTCCCTTGTCCTCGACAGCTCCGGACAACCCATATCGCTCGATGAGTTGCTTTTATCACCCTCTGAAACTAACCCAGAAGAAGTGCTGGCGAGGTCATCTAAAAAAGAAATCCCTCGAGAGTTTGGCTTAAGTATCCTTAGAACGCGAATTTTCAAGCGACCAACATACGTAAGCTGGATCGACAGCGAGCTGTTTGAGGTGAATGAGCGCGTGGTGATTAACGTTCCCATTTTTAAAGTGCTGTTCAGGAAGGTTCAAACAGGTAAAGAGAAGACTTTAAAATTCAATGGCCTAAAGGGTAAATTAATCCACAAGTAACGCTGCTGGGAACTCTGCAAAAACTTAAGCTCTAGGTTAAAAACGGTGTTCAGTGACTAACTTTTTAAGCATCTTAAAGCTCATAATTTTATGAGGGTGCTTGTGGTCTCAAACGGCAATTCGCTCATAGCGTACAATGTTCTGGAAAAAAGAATTATCAACTCTGGATTTTGCACCTTGTGCGGAGCATGTGAAGCCGCCTGCCCAACTAATGCATTGCATATAACAGGTGAAAAAGTAATTCGCTTGCACGACTGCTCGAAAGACCTAGATTTATGTCCAATCTGCTACGAAATTTGCCCACATTCTGAAGCCCTCTTGTTAAGAAGCTTAGGCTTCGTTGCAGACGCACCAATCAAAAACGAGGCGTTAGGCTACTACCGAAAAATCATGCTTGCGCAAGCAGTAGACCCAGCATTAAGAGAGCAAAGCCACGGAGGGGCTGTCGTAACTGCCCTCCTGAAATACGGCATCGAAACCAAGTTTTTTGACAGCGCCATAGTCTCACAGGCTGAACCGGAGAACCCGGCTAAACCTAAGCCTTCGGTAGCTTTAGTTCCTGATGATATACTGTCAGCGGTTGGAAGCAAGTTCTTTCCCTCCTCAGTCGCTAAAGCTTACGGAAGCGCAGTTTACGGACATGGAAAAACAGATATAGCTTTCGTAGGGGTTCCTTGTCATGTGCTGGCTCTCCGCAAGATGGAGGCATGGCAACATAAAATCATTGGTAACTTGAAGATAACAATTGGTCTTTTTTGTTTCGGAACGTTTTCACTCAGTTCCTTGTTGAAGTACATAGAAGATGAATACGAGATCAAGCCTTCTGAAATCAAAGGAATGCGTTTATCCTCAAATTTTGAGGTTCAAACTGAAAACGGTGTCGTGCAGATTCCGTTGTCTGCGGTTGAAAAGCACATTTTGCCCAGTTGCCGTACATGCACTGATTTCACCTCTGAGCTGGCAGACATATCGGTTGGAGGCGCATATCCTCTGCAGGACTGGTCAACCGTTATTATCCGAACTAAGGCTGGAGAAGACTTCGTTTACAAGGCGGTTGAAAACGGGATTCTCAACACGTGGGTTATCGAGCAGGAGCCAAAGGTCTTTGAGCGAATAGTGGTAGCTGCTATGCAAAAGAGAACGGAAGCCCTTAAGGAAGCTAAGCAACTGGAAGAAGTTTATGGTTATCTTCCTGTTCTATTACTCAGGGAGACAGACGCGTTAGCGCACATAGAGATTGAAGAGATAATGGCTAAAAACATTAAAACCGTGCCGCAGGATATGACGGTTAGCCGATTCTTAGATTTTGTAGCCATACATCATCACATTGGCTATCCAGTTACAAATGAAGACGGCGACCCTGTTGGATGGGTAACCTTGGAAGAAGCTGCAAGTGTTGCAAAAAAGAAGAGAGACGAAACGCTTGTCGGTCAAATAATGCGGCGGAAGCTTGTGGTAGCGTATCCTGATGAAACTGCTTTGGTCGCTTTCAAGAAAATGAGCGAAAACGAAACAGGTCGTATCCTAGTTTTTGACAGGGCGAATCCCAAAAAACTTTTGGGTGTTGTCACAAAAACAGATCTGATGCATACGATGACACAATAATATTGATTCCACCTGCCGCTTAGCTTACAATTACTAACATGGACCCATGCGAACTGCGTGAAAAACAATAATATTATAAAGTTATTCAACCCATTTATGCCATTATAAGGTTGCCTTACACATGTCAGAGTGCACTGTGCAGACACCGACAAAAAGGATGGACCCCTTAACTATCACGCTGATAGCGGTAATAGCGGTTCTTGCAGTTTTAGGTGCTATCTTAACGCCGATAAGCGATGAGTTTATCCCAGGTATGGAGGCTGTAATTGACACTCTGCTTAGTATAGCCACGAACGTTATCTACCTCATCGGAGGTGGAGTGATAATTTTCGGCGCGGTGCTTGTAACGATTCGGTTTCTACAATGCAAGTTGAAAGACCCGTACAAACCTTCCTGCGTTACCCGGTTCCTCTCAGGGTACTTGACCCTCAGTTTAGAATTTTTTATAGGCGCGGAAATCATCAAAACCGTGGTCACGAGGTCATACGAAGAATTCTCATTGCTTATTCTAGTTATCTTCAGCCGTGGTCTTTTCAGCTTAATCCTGTACTTGGAAAGAAGATGGCATGGGACAGCAGAAACAGAATAACCCTAGCTGCTACTGTTCTATCTTTTATCATCATTTTAGACTGTAAGACCATGATTTATGTTGGATTCGTTGGTTAAGATTTAAATCTGTGTTGCGTCCCATAAAGGATAGCTCGGAGTCCTATGGTTACGACAAGAAACTCACATCAAGAATCCATTAATTCCAACGCCGAGGCGAGCCTTCTTTTAGATAAATTGCGCTTAATTTTAAACAGTGCTAGGCATATGACTAGTGCATATGGCGATATGCTTAAATATGTTCATGAAAAACCTGCCTGTTATAACATATGCAAAAAAGGCACGGGCGCGAAGTGCGTTAATTATAAAAAACGCTTGAAGGGAGAATTGATGACTAATAACGAGACTATCCAGGGAGGCAAGGCTTTTGCCTTTTGAGCCCCTAATAGCTTTTCTGTTAATCTTAGCTGCTGCCTCGTTCATCTACGCGCTCGGTCGCCGCGCCGCACCCAAACATGATCAAAGTGAAGCTGAACGGTCAGAATATGCTTGCGGGGAAAAAGCGCCCATTCAAAGGCTGAAAATCAACGTACCAATGTACAAGTACCTTATATACTTCGCGATTTTTGACTCCTCAGTTTTGCTCCTTGCCTTTGCCGCGCTCTCTGCGGAAGGAGTCAACGTGACGCTTCTGATTCTGTATCTTTTTGTAATGTTGGCGGCGAGTCTGGTTCTTATTGAAGGAGGCAAACCAAATGAGTAGACTTGCGACGTGGGCGCGGCTTAAGTCTCCGTGGGTTCTCCACTTCAACTCTGGTGCATGCAACGGCTGCGACATCGAAGTCGTTGCGCTTCTCACCCCACGCTTTGACGTGGAACGCTTCGGCATAAAACTTGAACCCTCACCCAGACACGCCGACGTCCTATTAGTGACGGGGGCTGTCACACAACAATGTGCCGAACGATTGAAACGCATCTATGATCAAATGCCC
>CAZZLA010000128.1:0-4454 GCA_964655035.1 uncultured Candidatus Bathyarchaeia archaeon
AGTTAGGTTTATGGAATGCTTGGATTCTTGTCATTCCTATACTAATAATCATGTTCTCTGATATGAGAGCGACAAGTATTAGGGAATCAGGAAAAGCTGGAGATTTTCAGTTAACTAGAAAGGAGAAAAGAGTCATGAATGCCGTTTTCTTGCCTATGGTCGTTTCTTGGGTTTATGCCGTTTTCTTGCCTCTACAACTTGGCACAGTATGGCTAATAAGCGGTCTAATTATCTATCTGTTTGGGATTGTCTTCACAATTGTAGCAATTCTTAATTTCGCTACTAGCGCAAAAGACACGGTCATCACGAAGGGTCTTTATCGTTTTACAAGAAACCCCACGTATATTGGCATGATTCTAATGCAAATCGGTTTGGGAATAGCCTGCTCTTCTTGGTTATATCTTCTCTTTGCAGTGGTGTTGATTATTCTGCTCAACGCTAATTTGTCAGCTGAAGAACGTTATTGCCTTTACATGTACGGAGAAAACTATCAAAAATACAAGAATGGCACCCCCAGATGGATAGGGATACCGAACTCAAAGAAAGAATAGACTCCAAGAGGGGAAATTATGTCGCTTATACCAGAATTTGAGTTGGGCTTATGGAATGCTTGGATTTTTGTACTTCTTAGTCTTTTGATTGGTTTTGTATCTTGGGTTCTCATTGGCAAAAAAGAAATGAAGAAGTTTAGGATTGTACCTAATATACCCAAAACTATTGCTGAGAAGATCACAGACAAAATCTATCTCCCACTTTCACTTGCCAGTATGATTTACAGTGTCTTTCTACCAATTAAGCTAGGCACATTATGGTTTTATGCAGGTCTTACGATATGGATTCTATCTGAGGTTATAAGTCTCATAAGTTTTGTCTCCTTTGGTACTACGAGACTTGATGCACTCGTTACTAAAGGAACCTACCGAATTTCTAGAAATCCTATTTGTTTATCAGGGTTTTTGGCTGATGTAGGCATAGGCATATTTTGTGCTTCTTGGGTTTTTCTGTTATATGCAGTGGTAGACATAACCCTAATGCATATTTCGACGGGGGTTGAGGAACGCTTCCTTCTAGAAAAGTATGGTGGAACCTATCGTGAATACATGAATAGAACTCCAAGATGGATAGGCATACCCAAATCAGAGAAGAGGGATTAATATCTTTGCGTTCAGGTTTTTATGGACTGTGAAAGCGACTTTTATTGTTTCATTCACGGTTTGAATTATTTTCCTTTCTACAGAAACAGGAGAACGTTAATCATAAAAACTAAATTCTGCTTTTTCACTCTGTACTCTTGAAAAGCAATAGTCAAAAATAAGATTTTTATCTCACAACTGCATCCACTATTAAAAAGGAAAGAAGAAAGGGGTCGGCTCGACTCACCTCCTTCCGATTTCTTTCTTCTTTCCTACCTAACACTGTTTGCCAGTTCACTTGATTAACATTTTAAGTAATTTACTATTCTGATTAGTGCTTTTGGACCAGCTATAACATTTCCACTAACCCACATTCCATCGCCTTAATCGAAGATCGGCTTCAGGTTAAGAATTTATGTTTTGCAGTTCTTTTTGGTTTCTAATGCTTTGCACTGGTCACAGAGGTCATGCTGAGGTCTCCTTGAGCGTTTCTCGTCGACTTTCAGTGGATATAGTGTGCAATTCTTACACCAGTGCCACCTGTCAGGCGGAAGTCCTTTAACATACTCAACCATAACAGACTCCACGGTAACTTCACACTCCCAAAACAATAACTATATCAAAACTAATATTTTTGAGTTTCCCCAATTGGGAATCCAAATATTCAATATGCTTACAACTTCATCTTAGATTTTTTCACTTCACAAACATTTCAAGTGTACACCCTTATACTAAGAGTATGTCCGCTTAAAGACTGTCCTATGCTAAGACTATTCATGAGCAGTGATGGCTAAGCAGAAAGAGAGAAAGGCAGGATAAGGAAAAGTCCTATCATAGGAAAATGCTAAGAATAGGATATTAGTCAAGTCTACCATTCTTCTGATAATTCAGGGACACTAACTCATTAGGTAGTGAAAAAATTAGGAAGTAGATTCCAAAATTGTTGGGTATATTTCCTTGTTTACATATTCCACGTACTTGTTTTTGTCCGCCAAGTTGAATATGGTTACCGAGGCGTCTCGGGTGACTCCAACGGCGTAGCCTGTTTCTTTTGACCGTGCCACCACGTACCATAAATCCCCGTGTTTCGTGTATTCCTCAAAGAGCTGTGCGTTAATCAAATCAGGTCCGTAAAGCGACAGCTTATTCACGTTTGGGATGTCTACGTTGTCAAAGAACGTTATTTTTGTGTCTTCGGGATTTTTAAGGTGGAAATCCCGCAGGGTTTCAGGCGGAATTCTTGCTTCAACTATGCTCCCTACCTTGTCGAAGAGGATTTCGCTGAGCTTGTTTGCCACGAAGTTGGCTACGGTTTTCTTCTCTACGACCGTCAGGAACGTCGTGTCTTCCACTTGGGCGAAGCTGAAGAGTGCCTCAACGGTGCGCGGTAAGGGTGCGGTCTTGCCTCTGTGGAAGACGTGCATAACGTAGTCATGCGAGTAGACGCCTGTGAGGCTGTTCTCCTTGGGCAGAAGCCCTGCGATTTCTGTTACGAGCGTGAAGTTGTAGTCGCCTTCCTCGTAATTTTCTTCGGTGCGGTAGCCGTCGAGTTTCGCTGCGACGTCAGCGATGGGTACTTGTTCCGTAAGTTTGAAGATTTTTCCTGCAACAACCATGTGTATGCACCTTCTTCTGGAAAGGTGGTGATGGATACTTATGTAACTTTGCTTCGTATTTTTCTGATTAAGCGTAGTCTGTTGCTGTGGTATGCCTCCCAGATAAGTTTAATATGAGCGATAATCTATATTAATACTTAATAGACCCTATTTGGAGGCACCCTCACACGGGGAGAAAAATGGGCAGAAAAAGCGTCTTCTCAATAAACGTGTTGCTGAAAGAAAGCGGATACTCCGACAAAACCATAAAAGAAATCCTCAAATTCTACGGCCAACACAAAAAAGAAAAATGATTTGAAACTCCGAATCGTGTTTGACTCGTTTTCAACGAGATATTTTGTAAAACAATGCAATTGCAACGTGCCTATGCGCCGTTGCGTGAAAATAGCTTGCACGCAACCGGGAGCTGGGGATGGGAATTGCATCCCGCTGCAAGTGGAGATGTCTCCCACAACCAATTCACTTTTTTCTTGATACCAAAATGCTTTAAAGTTGTCTTTTCAACTTAGATTTGATGATTGTGAGTAAACTTGTAGTCACGAGTTCAGCTTTTGAAAACAACGAGCCAATTCCAAAAATGTACACATGCGATGGAGAGGACGTGAACCCTCCGCTTAACATTGATGGTTTACCCCAAGGAACAAAAAGCCTAGTTCTTATAGTAGACGATCCAGACGCCCCCATGGGAACATGGGAACACTGGAATGTCTGGAACATACCCCCAACAAACAAGATAGACAAGAATAGCGTTCCCGGAATTGAAGGATTAAACGATTTTGGAAAACATTCCTACGGAGGTCCATGTCCCCCTTCTGGCACCCATAGGTACTTTTTCAAAGTCTATGCGTTAGATAATGAACTTTCTTTGCCAATTAACTCAAGAAAAAAAGATGTTGAAAAAGCTATGTCTGAGCATATTCTTGCAAAAGGAGAACTTGTAGGCCTCTACAAAAGATAGCGGAGATATCTCCCGCTTTAATTCTGTTTCTTGTTGTTAGTTTATTTTCTTCCACAATTCTTTCCCTTTTTATTGATTGAAAAAAGAGCGCTATTTTCGGAATATTACTGTTTAGAAACTTTCCTTTTAAAAATCAAAGGCTTCTGAATTATAAGAGGGCTTTACCTCTGGTGAATTCGCGTAGCATGCAGAGAGGGATAAGAAATGACTTGCAAGCAGTTTAAGCGTTGTAGAGATTACCTTTTGGGCCGTTATGAGTGCGACCACCAGGGTGAGGGTTGTACGCGGTTTCTGGAAAAAATACGACTCGATGTTGGACCATAGGAAGTGACACAACTTGTTTAGCGCGTTCTGCCAATAGATTTTGTTAGTCGGTGACTAGGTCTCCCGCGCAACCTTCCTATTTTTTCAAAACCGCTTATGACAAAATGGCCGGGGTGAGGTACACTCGCCCTGCAGTGGAGATGTATCCCACAACCAAATCCCCTTTTTAAAATTTATTTAGGAATTAAAATTTAATCCCCCCGAGAGAGAGATTGGGCGTGACGGGGTCTAAAGGTGCTTCTGAAGGGTTTGAAGTGAGTCTGAAGGCCTGAAAATGCTATGAAAATGGAAAGTCAGAAGGCAAGCGAGGGTATCTAAATGCTTGATGGGTTGAAAAAGGCTTGAAAAGGCATTGAAGGCGTGTATGAGTAGTAGCTATTAATAATAGGGTACGTAGTACGTACCTCTTTTTTCAAGCTTGCA
>CAZZLA010000129.1:0-4433 GCA_964655035.1 uncultured Candidatus Bathyarchaeia archaeon
GGTCAAAATTAACTTGAGCAGACCAATCTGTGCACTGCCATCCTCAAGAGTTGCCATAAGCAGAAAAATCACTGCTCGCTGGAGACTCATAGGATACGGAATAATGTTAGAGAAGCCCACATAACGAAGGTGCACTAAGAAGAGCCCATTACCCCTCGGGCTTTCAATAACTTGTGGGCTTTTTGCAAAACGTCTTTGGCGTTTTTGAAAGTGAGCTTTTCCATAGCATGTTGATAATCTAGCCAGATAAAGCCCACATGCTCGAAGGATAACTTCACTGTTTCAGTGTGAGTTTCCATTAGAAAGAATATGACCTCTTTATGTATTGTTGCGCCTTGCCTTCTGTAAAAATACTCTATTTTCTCCCTGAAGTCATCGATAAATCGGGCCTCAACTATGCCTGTTTCTTCTTGGAGTTCTCTGATAACTGTGTCTTTTTCGCTTTCGTTCGGTTCAACGTTGCCTTTTACAAAGTCCCAGTGGCCAGCTTCATAATGCAGGAGAAGGTATTTGACTTCACTGTTTTTCAGGAACACTATGGCACCACAGGATTTTTCGCGAAACACCAGCTTTTCACCAATCCACTATTGCGTTGCTCATTCTACGCAAGGGTGATTTAAAAGTGATATGTTAAGTTGCGGATAAACGGGTCAAACGGGCACGTGTGCTGTTTTGGCTACGGTAATTGTCTGGGAAGATGGAACGGAAGAACAAATAGTTTTAATTTTACGCTAACAGAGAACATTTAGAAAGAGGCACCAGTTCTGGAGCTTATCGAGGTATAGGGATAAATGGGTGTTTCACGAGCAGAACGGGAAAAGTTGAAGGTGATTCTAGATTCAAACGCGTTGTTTGTTCCGCTTCAGTTCAAGATTGATGTTTTCAGCGATTTAAAGCGATTGTTGAACAGGAGTTTTGAGTTGATTTTGCTTTCCCCGGTCAAACGGGAACTGGAGGCAATTGCGAGGAAGGGTTCACCTAAAATGCGTAAGAACGCCTCTTACGCGTTAAAGCTTGCTGAGAAATGCAAGTATGTTGAAGTTGATTTTCCAGCCTCAGCGCTCACAGACGATGTTATAGTGAAGATAGCTGAAGAGTGGAAGGCCGCCGCCGTGTTTACCAATGACAGGCAGCTAAAGCAGAGGCTAAGAGATATAAGTGTGCCAGTGATTTATGTGAGACAAAAATCGCGTCTAGAGATTGACGGGATGATATAACTATATGTTTAAGCTTATAACGCTGCAGGATACTATTCGCATTCCGCCCGAAACCTTTGGCAACCCTCTTGAAAAAGTAGGTCTTGATCAGGTTAAGGCAAAATACGAGGGAATCGTAGACGAGGAGTTAGGCTACGTCATAGCCGTAAACAAAGTTGAAGTGAGTCCGGTTGGAAAGATAATTCCCGGTGACGGCGCCACTTATCACAAAGTAACGTTTTCTCTGCTAGCTTTCTACCCCATCATTCAGGAAATAGTGGAGGGCGACGTAGTGGAAATCGCGGATTTCGGAGCGTTCGTGCGCATAGGTCCAGTAGACGCGTTGTTGCACGTTTCACAGCTTATCGACGATTACATGTCTTATGATGAAAAACAGGGCGTTTTGCTGGGAAAGGAAACCAAAAGGAAGTTAACAAGCGGAGACCAAGTGCGCGTCAGGATAACCGCGGTGTCTCTCGGTAGAGCAGGAAGCTCAGGTAAAATCGGCGTAACAGCGCGGCAACCTTTTCTGGGCAAGTTAGAGTGGCTGAAGCTTGATGCTGCTAAACCAAAAGAGGCGGCGGAGAAAAAGCCTGCAGAAAACAAAAAAGAAAAGAAAGCGTAGAAAAGGAGTAATATGAATGAACCTGAGAGCATGCACAAACTGCCATTTCATCACCAAAGAAAATGTCTGTCCAAAATGCCGGTCAACAAGCCTAAGCGAGGATTACAGTGGCCTAGTTATAATGTTCGACCCTGAAAACTCGGCCATCGCCAAAGCTATGAGCATAAAAGAGAAAGGCCGTTACACGTTAAAAGTTAGATAATTCTTAACTGGCTTTACGTTTTTAACCGTGCAATGCGCACATTAGGATTAGAACTGCGCTAATTCGAGGTTGACAAGATGGCTACTTCCTATAGGGTAACTCCAGAGCTTCGTGTGAAATTTAAAGAACCTTTTGGCGTATTAATCCGCGGCTCGTTTGCGGAAACCATGGACAAAATGGCAAACCTGGTGATGCGAGAAAAACCGCCCAAAATAATTTCGGTAGGTGACACGGTTTCGCGAAACCTTCATGAACGCCAGATGAACCCGCAGCTTTCGATTACCGACAACAAGCGCAGGAGAAAAAGTATAAAGCCGAGGACTTTCACGGGCAAGCGCGTTGTTAAAGTTAGCAACCCACAAGGAACAATCACCGTAGAAGCGATCACAGCGATAAGACAGGCTTTGGAAAGCAATGAGCATGTGCACATAGTGGTGGACGGCGAGGAAGATCTGCTGGTGATTATCGCGGTTTTGTACGCGCCGGAAAAGTCGCTTGTTGTTTATGGACAACCCTTCGAGGGTGTTGTAGTTGTTGAAGTAACATCTGAGAAAAAGGATGAGGCGAAGGAATTTCTAAAAGCGATGAAAACCGTTCGAAAAGCTAAATAAGAAGCAACTGTATCAACTCAACACCCTAAACAAGTGAAAGCGAGATGGAAGTCAAAATAGTATCAACGAAGGAAAATCCCCTCCTGAAACGAAAAGAAGTGGACTTCAGAGTAGAGCATGACGCCACGGTACAAACACCCACAAGGTTAGACGTCAAAAAAGCATTAGCCACCAAACTCAAAGTGAACGAAGACGTGGTTTTTGTCAAGAAAATGCAAACCATGACGGGAACGCACACTACCGTGGGAAACGCTACCGCTTATGAAACAGTAGAGCAAGCGAAGTTTATCGAGCCCGAGTACATTAGAAAACGTAACAGTCCTCCAGAAGAACCGAAGGAAGAGGAGAATGAGTAATGTCCAAAAAAGAAGAGACGTCTAAAAAAGCCGCCTCCAAGCCTGAACAGAAGGCAGAGAAGAAAGAAGAGGAAAAAGGAGTTCACGCCTTGTACAAGATAGACGGCGAGAAAGTCACGAGGCTGCGCCCCACCTGCGAACGATGTGGCCCAGGATACTTCATGGCTAAACACGAAGACCGATACACTTGCGGGCATTGCGGTTTTACACGCTACAAGCAGGTTGAGAAATAAGCAGTTTTAAATTCTACCCGCTGATATTCTCTTGATGATTTCAGATGATAAGAGTAAACGTAGCCATAACAAGTATCTCGGCAGAACGCTTCTGGGACATCAGAAAGCCTATTCCCCCCATCCAAATAGGCACAAACATAAACATCGTGGGCATGGACAAAAAACCTGCTGAATCATTGGAAGTCCCTTTTGTTTTAGCCATAAGCTATAACCCTTCAATAGCGCAGATAAGCCTGAAAGGAAGCGCCTACGTTTCAGGCGACAAAAACGAAATCGAGAAAATCCTCAAGGACCACGAAGAAAAGAAACCGCCTCCACCCCTAATCGTGCAGTCAATATCCAACGTCGTGTTTATCGAGTCCGTTCTCATATCAAGAACACTGAACATCCCACCACCAATACCTCTGCCGCAAATCCCCCAAGCGAAAGCTCCCGGTTCAAAGCCGAAGGGAAGAGACTACAGCGCCTAACCACAACGGCAAGCCCCCAGCTTAAACATCACCCGACAAAGTCCATAAACCATTTTAGAGTCATGAAGCGCGCGCGAAATAAGGGGGGCTATAGACTGCTCCGAGCACAACAGAGCGCAAGTAAAAAGGAAAAATTTTTTCGGCGCTCGCGTTTATTCTCTGCTTGAGAGTACAAGGATGTAGTCTGCTGTATCTGCGCACATGTCTGCAGCGTGCTCTATGAATTCGATTAAATCGTCAAAAATCACCATGGCTCCACAGTTGATTTGCGTGCCGTATTTGACGAATAAGCTTTTAGCCTTAAGGTATTCCTCGTCAAGCATGTGTTCAAACTCTGAGACTTTTTTGGCTTGATTTATGGCTTCAGCAGGTTCAGACGAAATCTTTTCTATAGCACCACGCAGAGTTTGAGCGGTTTCCACAAGTTTCGAGGTCATAAACACGGTCTTCTGGCAAAGTTCTGGCGGAATTTTTGTATCCGAAAGCATCTCCAGACATCTTGCCGCATCTTTGGTGTGATCCGCTAGGGTGTCCAGCCTTTTAACGAGATGCAACAGGTCTTCGCGGTAGTCAGCCACAAGAGCTGCACCTTTGGAAAGCTCCATGAAAACTTCTGTTCGTAAAGCGTCAACTTCCTCTTCAGCCTTGTACAGGTTTTCAATGTACTTCTTGGACTCCTCGAAGCTACCTTCTGAAAAGCTCTTAATAGCCTTATGAAGCCACGTTACCGTGTCAAAGGC
>CAZZLA010000130.1:0-4406 GCA_964655035.1 uncultured Candidatus Bathyarchaeia archaeon
GGCTTCTTCGACATGCAAGCCTACGATGAATACTTCAACGGCAGACTGCTACCTTACGAGTACCCAACGCAGAAAGTAGCGGAATCCATGGAGAAACTTCGTAAGCTCTATCCTTGGCTGGAAGACGTCAACAAGAAGTACATAAGCTGCGAACCCCTCTAAACCGACTAGAAACTGAGGAGAGTCTATCTCTTACTCTATTTTTCTTAAACTGATTTTTTAACTGTGCACGCTATTTTTCTATGCCTTGCTTTCCTGCTAGTTATTAACTTTTATTCACCTAAAGAGTAAGATAACAATCGACTGGTGCCGCTTATGAATACCAAAAACAACTCGTCACCCAACACCGACAGTACCCTTCAGATGAAGACAATTGGCTTAATCGTCAACCCTGTGGCTGGAATGGGCGGGGCTGTGGGTCTTAAAGGAACAGACGGCAAAGCAATCGTTAATCAAGCAAAATCTCTCGGCGCAAAACCAGTAGCCCCAGTAAGAGCGGAAGCCTTTCTTTCCGAATTGAACCCTGCTAAAAGTGATGTGCAGCTCATGGTGGGGGCTGGAAGCATGGGAGAAGACGAAGCAAAAAACTGCGGTTTCACATACAACGTTCTCGGAGACAGGAAGAAAGAAACCAGCGCTGAAGATACCGTAGCCATAGCAAAGAAAATGGTGGACGCCGGTGTCGCTCTCATAGTTATTTGTGGCGGAGACGGAACCGCCCGAGACGTGCAAGCAACGGTTGATATGACTCTGCCAGTGCTGGGTGTTCCAACAGGGGTCAAGATGCACAGCGCTGTTTTTGCGGTGAACCCACGCGCTGCAGCCAGAGTGGTAATGAGATTTTTGCGTGAAGAACTGCCGCTTAGGGAATCCGAGGTAATGGATGTTGACGAGAAAGCATTCCGCGAAGGGCGCTTGTCCGCTGAACTCTACGGATACGTGTTAACCCCCTACGAGCCTCATCTGATTCAAGCAAACAAGTTGGCAAGTCCAATGACGGAGAGTGAACTGCGTAACCAAGCAGCCATCGCAGTGTACGTTATTGAAAACATGAAATCTGAAGTAATCTATATCATCGGTCCGGGAACTACCACACGGACAATCGGCGACCTCCTGGACGCGAAGAAAACTCTCTTGGGCGTGGACCTCTTCTGTAACAAGAAAATAATCGAGAGCGACGTGAACGAACAGCAAATCATAGATGCTATACGCGGTAAGGCGGCACAGATTATAGTCACGTTTATTGGGGGTCAAGGCTTCATATTTGGAAGGGGAAATCAGCAGATAAGCGCTAAAGTAATTCGACAGGTCGGCATAGATAACATAGTTGTGGTCGCCACGGCAAGCAAGCTTAGAAGCTTGAAAAGCCTAAGGGTCGATACAGGTGACTCAGACTTGGATGGGGCTTTTCGAACGCGGAAAATCAAGGTGATAGCCGACTACAAAATCGAGCACGAGATGCAAGTTGAGTAAACTGCTATTTTAGTGGTAAATTGAAATATAGAACCTCACGACAGTAATCAGTTATCACCTGGAGGCTGAAAGCTTGATTCCTATAAATCTTCCCGAAATCGGCGAAGAAGAAGTCGAAGCCGTTATAAAAGTCATGAGACGCGGACCATTAACCAACGCTCTCGGCGCTGGCCCCGTGGTCACAAAATTCGAGGAAAACTACGCTAAACTTGCGGGCGTGAAGCACGCTGTCGCGGTTAACAGCGGAACTGCAGCGTTGCACTCCGCCACAGTCGCCGCGGGCGTTAAGCCGGGCGACGAGGTGATACTGCCCAGCTTCACTTTTGTGGCTACAGCCGAAGCGGTTGTTATTGCCGGCGGCAAACCCGTGTTCACCGACATAGATCCTGAAACCTACAACATTTCTCCCGTTGAAATCGAAAAGAACGTGACAAAACAAACCCGGGCGATAGTGCCCGTGGACCTATACGGCTTCTCCACTGACGCTAAACCCATAAAGGAAATCGCGTTGGAACACGGCTTGGCTATCGTTGAAGATGCCGCTCAAGCTCACGGGGCAACCTACGAGGGGAAACCCGCGGGGGTTTTCTCCGACGCTGCATGTTGGAGCCTCTACGCAAGCAAGAACATAACCACGGGCGAAGGCGGCGTGGTAACAACCGACAGCGATGAGGTGGCGGAGACGCTGCGGCTGATCCGAACTCACGGGGAGAAAGCCAAGTACGCTTCTCTCATGCTTGGCCACAACTATCGCATGTCGGAGATACAAGCCGCCATCGGCTTAGTGCAATTGGAAAAGTTGCCTGCTTTCTTGGCTAAACGCCGCAAAAACGCTCAGAGGTTAACCGAAATTCTGGCTAAAACGGAGAAACTGCAGTTGCCAAAAGAAACTAAAGACAGGCTTCATAGCTGGTATCTCTACACCGTCAGGCTCAAAGACGGCGACGAGGCTGAACGCGACAAGATTCTGGAAGAGCTTAAGAAGAAGGGCATAGGCGCCGCAGCGTACTACGTACATCCCGTGCACACAATGCCGTATTACCAGGAAACTTTTGGTGAGCGCAAACTGCCCGAAACAGAGAAAGCCGCTAAGCAGGTATTCTCTTTACCCATTCATCCGGGCGTCACGGAAGCTCAGGTAGATTACATAGGTGAGAGTCTTATCGCTCTCTTGTAGCCTGCCTCTTGTTCCCTGCTGCCTTATTTCCGCAATTGACTTGCGAAAAATGCTAAAGTGAATGACCAGACTGTAAGAGTTAAATATGATTTTCAAGTAATAGTCCTGTCTGTCTCGAAATGGTGGATGGTTTTCTCAAGGGGGCGTTGAACAATGTCTGACGAAGATATTTCACGGGTTAAAGTTAAGTTCATTATAGAGGCGTTAGGTGAAGCGGAAGGCGAGTTAGTGCGGTTTTTGGCGCCTAGAACAGTGGACACAATTGTCAGGAAGCTCCCTGTTGAAGGCAGGGCCGCTTTATGGAAAGAAGAAGTTTACTTTGAAATTCCAGTTAAAATCGGCGAAGAAAAAGCTAAACCTACTGTGGAAACAGGAGCCATCGCTTTTTGGCCCATGGGAAGCGCTTTATGCGTGTTTTTTGGTGAGTCGCAGCCTTATAGTCCAGTGAACATCTTGGGGAAAATAATCAAGAATCTGGAGTTGTTTAAGCAGGTTAAGAGCGGCGCGACAATTAAAGTTGAGTTAATAAGCTAGTAGGCTATTGAGCTGTCTTCCCACATCTGCAGGAGCCGTGCGCATTCTTTTTTCACGTTTTCATCTTGGCTTTTCTCTTTTAAAACTTCCAAGAAATGTATGCGTTTTTCAACTGAACGCTTTTCCGCGTTTCCTCCGTAGTACAGCTCACCTTCAAGGTACTCCCTCATGTGATGGGCTTTCTGGATGAGTAGGCTTGCGGCGTCAACGGGATTTTCAGCTGCAAACTTGTTCGCCCACATCCCGGCTTCGGTTTCGCGAAGTTGAGTTATCCCGTCAATCTCTTTTATCTGCCTGATGTAAGTTCTTAAAAACTCGTAGTAACCCGCTGTCTTTACCAGTTCGAGAGCTTGGTTCACTTTTTGTTTAAATTTCGGGCTTCCTTCCACTTTTAAAACGTGTTTGTACCCGTTTTTTACGAGTTCTCTTGCGGTTTTAACTTCTTTCTCAGTGTAAACTCTTTCTGGAAATTTCAATTCGGTTACTCCAGTTTTAGACTGTGAAAATTCTTAACAGTTCGAGTTTGCCGTGGAGCGAATTAGGCGGCCGCGGGTTTGTATATTTTTATTTTGTGGCTTCCTGAGACCAACTGCACTGCGCCGTTTTGTTCTAGCTGCTCCAAGAAGTCTTTGGCTGCGCTTATTCGTATGTTGAAGCGTGAAGCCACGGCGTAAGGCGTCAAAACGTTCATTTTCTTTACTTCGTTAGCTATCTTCTCGTTTTTCGCGTCTGGGGCAACTACTGTTATTGTTCTTCTTTCCTTCGGTGCGGATTTTTCTTTCCTCTTCTCTTTCGTTTTATCTTCGCTGTCTCTCTTTTCTTGCATGCGTTCCATTTGCTTCAGGCCGAGTTTCTTTTTTCCACCCATTCTTTTTCACTTCTGTTGACTGACGGTTGCTGAACTATAAAGGCTGGGTTATTTCAACTTTATGCCTGTTCTTCCACTCTTTGATTGGGACTCCAAGTTCTCTTTCAACTTCAGGTCTGTGAATGGAGTTCATGGTGCAGAAAGGTATTATGCGTCCATCTGGCACGGCGTAGTGAATCACGCATCTTTGTACGCGTTCCAAGTCAAAGTTATACGGGTCCATGAAGTGCATAGACGAGAGCAGGATGGTTTTTCTTTGCAGGTCGCCCAGGGACTGGTAGCTTCCTTCCGTCAACACTCTCAGGAGGTATTTTCTCAGGAAACTGAATTTTACGTGTCTCGCTGCGCCAAGCA
>CAZZLA010000131.1:0-4387 GCA_964655035.1 uncultured Candidatus Bathyarchaeia archaeon
AGACATGACTAAATAAACGATGAGAACTATGGCGGTCCAGAAGATTTTGTCGTTAAACCCAACTTTGCGTTCAGGAACCTTGATTTCAGGCAGAACTCTTGCCAAGGGTCTAAAAAGGCTTAGGAATCTTCCGGCCATTGACTAAGTTTACTCTCCGTGTTCCTCAGACTCGGTTAGGACTTTTCCGCCGGCTTTCTTCACTTTTTCTGCTGCGGTTTTTGAGCATGCAGCCACGGTTATAATCAAAGGTTTGGTTATTTTGCCAGTTCCGAGAAGTTTCGTGTAACCCATGCTTTTCAGGTCTATGTGCGCCGTGCCGTTTTCCACGGGTAACTCGCTGAGTCGTGTGATGTTGATGGCGTTTTCTCTGCGTTTAAGGCTTTGCGGCGAAGTGAAACCTTTTTTGCCGAAGTAGTCAGGTTCATGAGTTACCACATAGCTCCACAAGTGTTTGTGGCGTCCTACTTTCCGCTGTCCTTTCGACCCAGCATCCCTGTGTTGACCTACTCTGCCGTAGCCGTGTGTTCGGCTGCCGCGCATTTTTCTAGTTTTTCTTTCTTTATGGGGCATTTTCCTTCCAACTTTTTTTGTTCAACGCCCTTTCTTTTGGCGCCTTTTTAAGCTTGATTTCAAGCACGCCGTTTTTGTAAGTGGTGTGGACGGCGTTCGGAACCACCACTTTGGGCAGATTCAAACTCTTGTAGTATCTGCGGTCTTTGGCTTTTGCAGATAGCGTTAACTTCTGGTCTTTCACATTTATTTTAAAGGTTTCCTTATTAAAGCCTACGATTTCAGCCACTATAGTTATCCAGTTTTTCTCCTGAAATATGTCGATAAGCGGCTTCGGATTCTTCCATTTTCTCTTCGCAAAATCCTTTGAGGACCGATAGTAAGGAGGATAAATGTTTCTTGCAGCCCGCAAAGCGGCAATATGGAGGATTTTAGAGTGATCCTTAGCACTGGTTAAGTCTAACCACCTCAAATGTCTAGGACTTCTTCTCCACTTCGTGCTCAACTTTGCGTCTCCTAGATACAATGGCATTTCCAACGTAACTTTAAAATGTATCGCAAAGCCACACAAGTTTTTCTGAAGCCCAGTTATGGCTCTGACGTGCGATTTTTGTCTATAGCCCTCTTATATAAAGGTTGGACTTTGGTGAGAATGGAAGGTTAGGTTAGCTGGACTCGCGCGCGGTGAGTAACAACTACTTTGTGATTTTCACTCCAAAAACTCTGAACAACAAATAACTCATGGAGTTCTGCAATTACATTTTTGCGTTTTGCAAAAACCACAAAAATCGGCTTAGGCCATGCGCTTCAATAGGTCGCTGATTTTTTCGCCTCGATAGCCTGCTTCGCCACCTGCAGTGAAGCTCTTCTTGGTTTTTCCCTTAAACCCTTTGCTCGGAGGACGCAACTTGAAAACAGGCTGCACGTTCGGAAGCTTCTGGTACTCCACTTTGCAGCTCGCTATGGCGTCGGCGAGCACGTTTATCGATTTGTAACCCAGCTTCCCCACGGATTCATCCGTGAGTTTTTTGCCGCCAGCAAGCCTTCCCCGCTCTTTCAGCAGCAACGCCACTGTCTCTTTTGACACTTCTCCCCATGTGACGTAGTTCTGCACCCGGTACAGCATACCCATGTATGAAGGGCGATTATCTATGAGCACTGCATTGTGAGTTTTGGCTAAACGGAGCAGTTCAAGGGTTTCTCTGGCTTCGCGATGGGCGCTGATTGTCCCTCGAACCTTCACTACAGCGAAACACTTGCGTTCGTCAGCTTTTTCAGTCAATTATCTCACCCAGTCCGCCTGAGTCACTAAGCCATAAGTCTTTCTTAATCCATCAAAAATCGCGTAAGCGTACGACGGCACGGTCCTTGTAGAACCGCGGCTTCTAACCCATAAGTCCTTCACGCCCGCCAAGCCCAAAATCACCTTCGCCACTTCGCTAGCCACCAACCCCAGTCCTCTTGGACCTGGAACGATAACCACTCGCACTCCACCGCATTTGCCTTCAACTTGAAATGGCACTGAGTGAGGCTTTCCGCAACCGCATTCCCAGCTTCCACATCCACGTTTAACGGGAACGATGTTCAAACGTGCCGCCGCGGACGCTTTTTCAATTGCGTTCCGGACCTGACTTGCCTTTCCGGAACCTAAACCTATGTAGCCGTCCCTGTTGCCCACAGCCACGATAGCTTTAAACCTGGATTTTTCACCTGCGTCAGTCTGCTTCTGAACCAAATTTACGTTGATAACTTCTTCTTGAATGTCTGGAAGCAACGCGTCAACAATCTGAGGCTCAGAGATTTTCAAGCCGCTCAAGAAAACCTCTTCGATAGATGTTACCTTGCCCTCTTGAATCATCTTGCCTAAACGTGTCTTAGGAACCCATTCCTCTGTACTGTCAGGTCCTCTTCCTCTATTCCTGTAACTCATGCTTTCTTGTCACCTTTTTTCTTAAACGAATTAACGATATCCGCCTTAACCTTCGCGAAATGCTCAGGAAGCTTGTCAGGAGCAAGTTTCTGCTCCAAATACTTCGAGAACTTGGCAGAGTAAACTTCAGAGTCGTCGCCCAAACTCTTACCGTACACGGCTATGTGCTTCCCTTCCGAACGCTCCTTAACAATTTTCGCCTCATCGTGAGGCACATCTACGCCGGCATCAAAAACTCCGCCTAACGCGGCAAACACTTTCGAACCTTTCGTCGGCGCAACCAATCCTATGTCCAGAACAGCCTCTGTCACGCCTTTGGTTTTAGCCTTCAACCCACAAAGGAGTCCCGTGAGATAAGCTGCTGGGACATTACTTGTCGGAGCCTTCCAACCATACTTCTTCAACTCCCTGCTGTGCGCCGCAGCCAATACCTCATCACCATGTGGTTTAGCAACAATTATCTGTACAGCAATGTTCTTAGCGGTGCTGCGAGGAACAAGCCGTGGCTTACCAGAAAGAACGAGAGCTTTCCGCGCCTGATAGTCGGTCTTTCCTTCCCTTCTCCGCCTAGGCGGAACATTATAAGTAGAACTACGTGCCATTAACGTTTCCTCCAAAGATCATTAGCTTTCAAGTAACGCTCTAACTCTGCAACTGACTCGAATTTTCCGCTGCCAGCAATCATATACACCTTTCTGTAAGTGGATTCTGTGATAACTCTGCTTGCCTTTAACTCTCGAAGCTTCTTCCGTAAAGAGCGAATCTTGCTCATCCACGCCTCTTTCTTGGAAATCTTTGCGTGAGAAGACCCTGTTCGACTGCCTGAACCTTTACGGCGACCCACCCGCTTCTTTCTCCTAACCTCTTTTGCTCGAGACCGGCTCACGCCTTTTTCAGGCAAAGAAACGATGACCTTCTCATGAATAAGCTTCTTAACCTCTTCCCGTGTTATAGCGCCCTCAACATCATCCATTCTTTCAGGGTCAATCCAAACCCGATTTTGCCCGATCTTCAATATTTGCGCGGCCAAACGCCTTTGACTACTTAGATTGGTTATTGTTTTTCAGCTCCTTTCTCAGCCTTAGCTTTCTTTGGTGGCTTCTTTGGCTGTTCTGCTTTCTTGGCTGGTGACTTCTGCTCCTTTTTGGAGACCTTAGCTCCTCCCTGCGGTTTGCGCTTCGGTTTCTCCTCTTTCTTCACAGGTCTCGTTTCTTTCTCCGCTGGCTTCTCCTCTTCTTCCTCGGGCGAAACATCTTCTTCCTCAACCTGCTCCGAAACCACTTGAACGTTCAGAATGAAAACCTCGCGCTTTTTGGCTTCAGCTATAATCTCCACACGTTTTCTCTTGCCAACTCTGTGAGCGATTCGTGCAGCCTCAGTGTCTGGATCAATACGGGAAATATCCTGCACGTTATGCACCAAAACTTCCTTGAATCCGGACGGGTGAAGCCCTCGAGTGACTTTGGCCCCTTTATAGCCAACGCTGACTGCAGGCGGCCAACCCTTAATCTTTCGTCGCACCTTATTATCTAAACCACGAGGCCTACGCCAGCTTTCCTTCAACTTCACAAAACGCCAGCTTTCCGGCCTGACGAAATCGGGCTTTTTCTTTTTAGCACGTTTTCTAGCCTTCAACGCCTTTTGCGGTACAGATGCTTTCCTTTCCGTCATTACGCCATTCCTTCCTTTCGTTCATACACGTATATGCCGTCCAAGAAAACGCGTGGGTCCTTTTTCTTCACTTTCGTGGCTTGCTCGATGTTCGCGGCGGTTTGGCTAACATCCTCCAAGTTGATGCCTTCAACAACCACGTCCTCGCTTTCGACTTTAACTTGAACGTCACCAACTATCTTCACTCTTCGCGCCCGCCTTTCACCAGTGAAGTTTTCAATCAAAACTGATTTGCTCTGAACCTTAACTGAAATCGGAAAGTGAGAGAACACTATT
>CAZZLA010000132.1:0-4353 GCA_964655035.1 uncultured Candidatus Bathyarchaeia archaeon
TGTCCCTTGCATCTTCGATCAGGTTCACTGTTTGCAGCCGCCATTGCTCAAAGTTTTCCGGCGTTTCAGGATACGTGTCGTAATGCGCTTGGACTTGCCGCATCATCTTAACCGTGAGCCTAAGCTTGTTGAGGAAACGCACACGCTTTATGCCTCTGAACACTCGCTTTGCGGTTTCACCGATGTTCAAGTGGAAATCATCGCCCAAACCCGCCTTCAACACGTCATCTTCCGTGAGCAGCTTGCAGCCCATGCCATAATTCAAGTCCGCGTCACTGCTCTTAATCAGCAACATGCGGAACACGTCCAAGCTCGCCTGCTTTTTACCGTAAGACTCCATGTACATCTTGTTGTAAGGCCAAAGCGCCTCCTTCGTAGGCTCACCTTTCTCCAGAGCCACCGCGATTGTTTTTCCCGCGTAAAACCCGCTCAACATGGAAGGACCAATGCCACCGCCGTGAATCGGATTAACCAAACTCGCCGCGTCACCCGTGAGCACCACACCGTTCCCAACCATGTTATCCAACGGCCTGCGAGTCGGGTCAAACCATGCGCCGCCGCTCAGAAGAACTGACCCCTCGAAAATAGGCTTAGCTAAGATGTGATTGTAAAACTGCTTTTTCGGGTTGGGAAAGTCGCCGAGCATGCATATGCCTAAGCCAGCGTTGACTTTGGTGCCGCTTTTCGGGAAGACCCATGTGTAGCCTCCAGGCGTCACCTTCTGGTTCAGATAAATGTCACAGTACTTGGTGTTTTCGCTCTCCTGCTTAAGCTCCCGTATCTCGCGATAACACGCTTCGACATCCTCATTCGCAATGTCTCGTTCGATACCTATCTCCACAGGAAGCCTATGCCGAACCACACCGTTGAAGCCGCTAGCGTCCACCACAACCTTGCATCCCAACTGCAGGGTCTCGCCCTTCACGTTTTTCGCTGAAATTCCAGTTACAAAGCCTTTCTCAAACACGGGTTCCAGAAACCACGTGGAACCCATTAGCGTCGCGCCGCTGTCAACCGCTTTGTTCAGCAACCACTGGCCAAACAGCCGCCTGTTCAGCATGTGACCAATAAAATCCTCGTGAGCTATGGTGAAAACGGTGTTCTCGTCAGGCGAGAAAATCCTGATACCCTCAATCCGCTTCTCAAGCTCTCCGCCCTGCGGTTTCTCTAAACCCAGCGTTTTCAAATGATGCTCGCCGAGCGCGTCGCCGCAAATCTTCTCGCCGACCTCTTCTTTCTTCTTCTTTTCAACCAAACACACTTTCAAGCCTGCTTCCGCCAAGGTTTTGGCGGCTAAGCAGCCTGCTGTTCCAGCGCCAACAACTACGGCGTCAAACTTTTCCAAAGCGTTTTTCCTCCGTGAAGGTCACTATACTTTCTATACCTTGTTGTATAAGTAAACTCTTATAAATTGTGAAGTGAGCTAATCCACACCGAGTGTAACGCACATGAGCACAAAACTACCGCTCAGCGCCGAGTTCCGCAAGCTCGTGGAAGCCCGCTTGGAACAAACCCTCAAGGGCGTAGAGGATACGCTTAACCAAATAATGCAAAAACAGGAGATAACGCCTCAGGAACTGAAAGAAGACCTGAAGAGTTTTGAGGAAAACTCTAACATCGTCTTCCAAAAATGGAGCCTTGAAATCCTCTATACGCTTCTGCTGAAGAAAACCGCTGGCTTCGGGGAAATCAAAAAAATATTAGGCGTCAACTCACGCACGCTGTCGGACAAGCTTAAAACGCTGGCAAAGCACGGCTACATAACACGAAGAGTTGACGCTGGATCGCCCTTAAGAGTGGAATACGCCTTAACCCGGAAAGGAAAGAACACGGTGCTTTTAGCGCTGCCTTTGCTGTACTATTCAAGCTCCACATGAACCTGAGCCGCCTTCGCTTATCACGCGAATTAGTCTTTAGCTTTTACCGTGTTTTTTTAGCGGCAACCGTATCTCTGTTGTCTCTTTCACCGTTTCAAAAACCATGCACGTAAGCGTCTTCTCAAGTCCACTAATAAGTCTGAGCTTGTCCACCACAAACTTTCCAATCGCGTCCACGCTTTCAGCTCTGAGCTTCACAAGCAGGTCCCAGTCACCCGTAATAATGTACACTTCTTGAACTTCAGGAAACTTGGAGATTTCCTCCGCCACCGTCCTCTGCGAAACGGCCGCTTCACCAGCCTTTGCCCTGTAAGAAGCAGAAGCCAGAACAAACGCCGCCGTACCCGCGTCAAGCGTTTCAGGAGCCAGAATCGCCCTGTACCCTTGTATTACGCCGAGTTCTTCCATGCGCTTTGTCTTCGCGAAAACCGTTGTTATCGGCGTGTTTATTCGCTGGGCGATCTGCCTTGCGGTGAGCTTGCTGTTCTCCTGAATCAACGATAGTATGGCAATGTCTTTCTCGTCAAGTTTTATCGTCATAATTGTAATTATTACAATTGTTCAGTATAAAAGCTTATAGTTTTCGTAAAATTTATGAAAATTTTTATAAAAAATTTATTACGCAGCTCGCGTACTGTATCTAAACTGAAATTCGAGATGAAATCCTTGGAAAGTAAACAAGCATTAGCTCAAGAAATTGTACCGTTAACTGAAATTCCAAAACCTTTAGACCAGCTTTCAGAACGCGAAATCAAAAGAAAAGCCTACATTGGCAAAGTTATGACTTACACACTGAAGAATCTCACCTCAAAGTTTGTGGACAGCGGCTTCCAGTGGTTGCTGCCCGTAGCTCTTTCACAGTCAACCGACCCGTTGTGGCCTGACCCAGGCGCCTCCATCGAAAAACGCATCGAAATTGATATTTACGGGAAAACCGTCCGCACCACAGCAAGCATGATAATTCACAAACTAATCGCAGCTTCCTTTGCATACCCGAAACTGTTCATACTGTCACCTAACATCCGCATAGAAAAAGCTGAACGCGCTAGAACGGGCAAACACATCTACGAATTCACCCAGCTGGACTTCGAAGCAAGAGGTGCATCCTCAAAAGACGTGATGACCATTGTTGAAGATGCCATCTGCGGCTTAGTGACAAGCCTGAAACGCGACATGAAAGACGAATTAACCTTCCTGTGCAGGTGCGATACGCTCGCTTTTCCCAAGAGGCCTTTCAAAGTCTACGATAGGCAAGAGTTAGAGGCCAAGTATGGCGCAGACTGGGAAGAAGGCATATCTAAGGAAACCAGCGACCCAGTGTGGGTCACAAACATACCCCGTGAATTCTACGACTTTGAAGACTTTAAAACCGGCGAATGGGACAACTACGACCTGTTCCTGCCAAAATACGGGGAAGTGCTGTCCGGCGCTAAACGAGAATGGGACTACACGAAAATTCTGAAGAAAATTGAACGAGACAAGATTAACAAAGAAAACTACGCGTTAGTGCTGAAACTAGCCAAAGAAGGAATGCTGAAGCCTACGGCTGGCGGAGGAATAGGCATGGAACGTCTGGTGGGATGGATAAGCGGCGTCAAGCACATAGCTGAGACTCAACCGTTTCCAAGAGTTCCTGGGACAGTAAATGAACTGTAAAGTCAATGTGATGAAAGGATGAATGGTTATCTTGAAGCGTTACGGCCAAAAATGAGCGAAGAGTGTTATCAGAAGCTCTGCGCCATAAGTAATCATAAAGTGTACGAGTTCATCGCCAAGTCCAGTGACATGTGTAACTGCGAGAAGATTTTCATCTGCAGCGACTCTGCCGAAGACATAGCGCATGTTAGGCAGCAAGCAATCGCTACCGGCGAGGAAACCGTTTTAAAGCTTAAAGGACACACCGTCCACTTCGACAGCATACATGATCAGGGCCGAGATCGACAAGCCACAAAATACCTCGTGCCCAGAGGAATTTCCTTCAGCAGAGCCCTAAACCAAATCGACCGGCAAGAAGGACTCGTAGAGGCAAAAGGGCTGCTAAGAGATTCAATGAAAGACCGCGCAATGATTGTCCGCTTCATCTCGTTAGGGCCTCCCAACTCAGTTTTCACAATTCTCGGGTTGCAATGCACCGACTCATGGTACGTGGCTCACTCAGAAGATCTACTTTACCGGCCTGGCTATGAAGTGTTCCGCCAATCAGAACCGAACAGGGAATTTCTGCGCGTAGTGCATTCAGCAGGCAAATTGACTGAGAGCATGACCAGCGCGGAGCACGACAAGAAATGCATTTACATAGATTACATGGACAGCACGATTTACAGCGTCAACACCCAGTACGCGGGTAACTCTGTGGGCTTCAAGAAACTCGCCTTTCGCCTCGCCATCCGCAAGGCTAACTATGAGGGATGGCTTGCTGAGCACATGATGATTATGGGCGTACACGGTCCAGGCGGTCGTAAAACCTACTTTTCCG
>CAZZLA010000133.1:0-3384 GCA_964655035.1 uncultured Candidatus Bathyarchaeia archaeon
TTTCTGCACACTGCGCCAGCGCCCACGCCATCACCTTCTCCCTCGCCATCCCCAACGCCAACGTTATCTCCGTCACCCTCACCAACGCCAACGCTAACACCAACACCAACAGTGGAACCAAACGCCTTAAAGGCCGCGGTCACAAACGCAATCAACTTCTTTGAAGAGTCTCCCCCGCCATACCAGTCAAACGAATTGTATGCCCTGTTGATGCTTGATGTGATGTACCGCCGCTTTGGAATCACTCAGTTCGCTGGCGCCCTGCAACTCTACGACCAAGCCATAGACACGCACCCGCAGGACGCGCCCATCATGCGCGTGTTCCGACGCATCGCCGACTACGACAGCCCGCTATACCCTGGGGACTTACAGTCGGTGACTTTCGACATCGACCGCCTCACCGTCCCCGCCCTTTACTGCGACAGATTTGAGCTACCAGATGATTACGCTGCGCAGCTAGAACAAGCGGCGAACCTCGGAGATTATATGCTCACACACACGGTGCTATCTTGGGTCTGGATACAAGAAAACGGCTGCACGTTACAATTGCCCGACGGCTTCATCCAGAGCCTGTACCAAGCCACCGCTGCAATAATTAATAACGATCCGGTGGTGAACGACTTGGAACTCGAGGCCGCGGCGTTTCTCTACTTAGCAGGGCAAGGCGTCCTAGTTGATAACGGCTTTGTCAACCTTGCCATCGCGGCGCAAAACTTCGACGGAGGTTGGCTGCCTTCCAGCAACGGACCTGGCGAATCGAATTGGCATGCTACGGCCGTGGGGCTTTTATTCCTGCTACACGTCGAGTATTCTGCCGACTCGTATCCGCCGATGCTGGCTCCCGCTTCGCCTTAAGGACATGCGGTTACGAATCCAGCGTGTTCCTTGTCTTACTTCGTTTATTAGAAAGCTTTCACGAAATCATATGAGAACTCATATTGGAGACAAATCTCTCGATTCTGAGTATATTAGAAGCTTTGGCGCTTACGCTGTTCTGTTTTTGACTTAAAAAAAAGAAAAAGGGAAAGATTGTTTGGTTTTTGCTGTTCGCGTTTACCGTTTTCGCAGCATCAGGATGAGTACTGCACCGATTGCTACGATTGCTATTATTATGCCGATTGTTGCAGGCAATATGGTAGAGTCAGCTGTCTGTCCATATGGTGGCGCGGGTGTCGGTGTAGGCGAAGCCTGCGGCATTTCTGCTACGCTCATGTAGGTTGATGATGATGATGCACCGTAGGACTTGGAGCCTGCGAAAGTGGCGAATATCTGGTAGTCTCCTGGAACTTCTGGAGTGAATTTGAGGCCGTAGTTGCCGTTCATGTCGCTTGTTGTTCTTCCGATCTCGTAGAAGTTGCCGTTAGGATCAAGCGTCTCTAAGATAACTTCCACGCCTTTCGCGTTCTCTGGTTTTCCTTGTTGCATGAACATGTATTCCATCCACGCAGCCTGGTCCTCGTCAGAGATAGCTGGGGTGCCTTTGAGGCTGAAGTCGAACTTGTCATTAGTGTTGCGCCTGCCAGTAGGAGTCTGATCCGTGACCGTGCCGGTGAGCATAACGCCGTCTCCAACTGTTGGAATGAGTTGTGGTGCGGAAACTGTTGTTGCGCTGTCTCCTTTGCCGAAGCAGTATATCTGGTTGTCAAAGAAGTTGAGACCTACGAGGTGGCCATCTGCCATCTGGAAGTATTGTCCTGTGAGGTGTGCTCCGCCGTTGGCTGAAAACATCAGTATCTTAAAGATTTCCGATCCGTCAGTAGCGTTGATACAGCGTAAGTTTGGCCCTCGCCACATGGGCTGAGTGATCGAGTGCTCACCCGTGAGCGTGTAGATTTTGCCGTCAGCAATGGCGAACATGTTGATTGGGTAGTTGCCGTAGGGCGATTCGAAACCGACGTTTGAGGCTGTGTAGTTCCATACGATTTCGCCTGTAGTTATGTTGTAGGCGAGTATCACTCCGCCGTAGCCAGCGGTGAGAAGTTTGCCTTGGTAGATGTTACTGATCATGGTGTAGTAGTTGTTTTGTGGTTCGGGTTCGCTTTCCCAGAGTTGTTCTCCTGTTGTCAGGCTGTAGCCCCATCGTTTCAGCAGTTTTGGACATTGCAAGAGTATGACGCCGTCGTCTGGATCCACGCCTGTCATGGAAATTCCTGTTCCGAAGAATCCTGATGAGAGGTTGAGTGATTTTGATAGGAATGGCTGTACAAAGGTTGTTTGGTACATCTGAGATCCGACAGTCCCGCGCGACGCGTCAAGGTTAATGGCTAGCATTTTGCCTGGAACTTCACCGTCCTCGTCGTTTGCTCCGAGAGCCCCGTAGATTATGAGGTCACCCTCACGAATGGCTTGGACGCTGAGGCCCGCTACGTTCGGTATTGAAACGTTCAATGAAAATCCTGTGTTCCCGTCATGCACATAATAATCAGCGCGTAGACCTGGGCCTCCACCGAAGCCTCCTCCCGAAGGCCTCCACTGCCAAGCCGTAGTTCCCGTTCGCGTCGCAATCAACGTATCCACATCAGTGTTATTCCATATCTGCAAGTAGTAGTTGGGATTTGCACCGGTTCCGTAGTTGACAGCGTTGTAGTAGCATATGCTTCCGTCTAAGCCGTAGACTTCAGTGCCGCCGCCGCCAAAGCCGAAGAACGAAAAGCTCGGCGCGGACACGTTGGCGATTCTACATATAGATTTTCCTGTGTATGCGTCAATCATCAGCCAAGTTTGTTTTCCTGATTCGGTGATATCACCTTCGGGTAAGCTGACGCCGGACGTTTGCCACAGGTATGCGTAGCCTCCGTGCTGGTTAGGCGACTCATAATTGTATATCTGAGCTTTTGAAGGCATAGTAGTATTTCTGAATTCTAGCGTTTCGCCTGTGTAAAGATCAACGACATTATAGCCCTCTGTCATATGTGCGTCTGCGCGGGGGGCGTAGAATATTTTTCCGTTAACGATCATTGCCGTGAAACTCATGCCTTGGTAGTGTCCAGTCTGGTATCCGACGACGCTAAACCTTTCGTCCATGTAGCCTCCAAGATAATAGGGCTTTGTCCATATTATGTGAGCGCTTTCGGGTCCTATACCGTAGACGAAACGTTGAGTGTTGCCTCCATAGGAGGCTGCTGGATAACGCTGAGCTGCATCATATAGCCAGTTTCCGGCAAGCGCATACCAGTTTCTGCTTGCATCGTTTATTGGACGCGTCCAAGATCCGGTTGGTAGAGGTGCTTCAGGCCAAGATTGTATCGGTTCCTCTTGTACAGTGAATGTGACAGGAATGCTTTCAGCTGCGCTGTAGATGGTTTGATCTGGAGTAGTGTTCTTCGTTTGTGAAGGGAGGAAAGAGACGACTTTGTAGGTGCCAACCTGAGTAGGTGTATAAAG
>CAZZLA010000133.1:3394-4287 GCA_964655035.1 uncultured Candidatus Bathyarchaeia archaeon
CGTTTCGGTGTTTCCTTCAGGGTCTGTAACGTAGAATCCCACATTAACCCAATGGGCTCGTCCACCAGTGGCGATTTCACCAGTATCCGGCGGGATGTCTGCAGTCCACATGACAAGCAACACATCTTGGTTGACACCAATTACGTCAGGGCTAACGGATACGTAAACGGCACTCGCGTACGTGTTTACAGCGTTAGCTTTTGGTAAGAAAGTTACGAGCGAAATGGCAATAGTTAGTGCTAGAAACAAAGCAATCGTAATAGCGGTTTTATTTTTAGTCAATTGCACTTTTTTCTTCTCCTTTAATTCTGTAGTGATTACAGAATTCTGGCTCCCAATATAAGAGTTTGGGAAAATACGATAATGTATTCAAAAAAAAATAGCGCGCGCTAGATAAGATAACTTGAAACGAGACAATTATTTAATACGATTCGCAGGTTGACAGTATTCGCGAATAGAAAGGTTTGTATTCTGGATTCATAATTCTTAATACACGCGTCGCTCAAGGCAAATAACAAATAAAGGAATAGATTCTATGAAAACCAAGACAACCCTTGGAACCATACTCGCCATCATAATCTTACTGGGCTTAATGGCGCCACTCGTAAAAGCCGAAACCCTCGACAAAACAGACTTTGAAAAAGAAAACTTCTCAAAAACAGTCGACTACATGGAATACGTCCGCGCCTACGCCACACTCCACGGCATCACGCAACCCCCCAACTTCGACAAGTGGCACGCCAACATGTACATGACCTACGTGAACAGCAGCGGCTTAAAACTGCTCTACGCAGGACTCGAAGACATAGCCACAGACGAATCCAATTATTTGCGCATTCCCATGCAATCTTTCATAATGGCTTACAAGACCAACGAAAACAACCGAGACGTCA
>CAZZLA010000134.1:0-4274 GCA_964655035.1 uncultured Candidatus Bathyarchaeia archaeon
CTTTGTGATATAAGAGTTACGATAAATGCTCCAATTTCCTTGCACCAATTAGGCGACCAAAAAAGCGAATGCCCCACCAAGGCGCAACGCCACTGATCCTCTTCCTAGGTCCAGTTACTACAAATTTTTGTTAACTCAAGGACCCTTTTTATTGTTGAAGCGTCCCGTTTGCTTTTTGAGAAAATCTTATAAATGTTTTAATATAGAGTGAGGACAGGTTTAATCGAGGAGAGTGTGCATAAGAATGTCTAAAGTAAAAGAATACTCATCAATGACTAAAGATAAGCTGATGACTTACACGTTTGTTGCACTTTTGGTTCTCGTTGGCGTGTCCTTTATCTCATTTGGAATAACTTCTCTAATAGTGGCTGCAATAGCTGTCCTAGTAGCTGTAGGAATTGATCTGCTGCTTGCAAAAGTTGCTGCCGATAGCCAATTGAACATAATGTCTGCGGCAGTTTTCGGTTTGATCGTTGCTCTCTCATATTCTTTAGGACTTCCCACAATGCGTACAATTGAAGCATTGTCGCTGGAGGCACCAGAGGCGTACCTTTGGGTTGCGTTCATTTCAGCAATAGGAATGACGTTGTTCAAGAAACTTCAAGGCTTGGCTGGCAGAAAATACGTAAACCCTGCTGCAACCGCAAAACTTTTGGTTTTCCTTCCATTTCTGGACGCAGTGTTGATGGCCAAAGATCACCTCGTAAGTGGCGACCTAGGCATGCCCTCATTGGCAGGTCCTTTAGGCTATGATGTCATAAACAACAACGGCGCATTATCTTTCGCTAGCTATCTACAAACTTGCTTCGCTAATCCAGCTGCTACCCTTCCAGCAACCACCACGCAATCTGACATATTGCAGTTGCTACTAGTTGAGAAATGGCACGGTTGGGCAGGTGGCGTCTCAGCTATCGCCGTGATTATAGTTGGCATTGCCCTTTTCGCAATCTGCCGGAGATACATCAAATGGAGAGTAACAGCTGCTTATCTTGGAACAGTTGCGTTATTTGCGCTTGCCCTAAGTTACGTGTATGTTGATGGTGACCCTATCTTAAGGATAGTTTACCATCTGTTCATCGGAAGTTCGATATTCCTAGCGTTCTTCATGGCTACTGACCCTGCGACAACTCCGCTGACTCATATGGGACAACTGATATTCGGTGTAGGCCTAGGTGTGTTGACCGTGCTAATTCAAACGTATATGGGATTCTTTGGCGGCTCTATTCTGGCTTTGGTGGTCATGAATCTGACTTCGCCATGGTTGGATAAAGTAGGGAAAATGCGCCCGATAACGGAGAAAAAAGAGCCGAAACTTCCAAAAGCCAAACAATTCACAACCGTCAAAACCACAGAATGCATCAGATGCGGTGCGTGCATGCGTGTGTGTTGCCATAAACTAAGCCCGATCTTGATCAAAGAGGCATTTGACAAAAGCAATGTTGAAAAACTGATTAATCTTCAAGCGAATCTTTGTGATGGCTGTGGACACTGCAGTTTCGTTTGCCCGGCGAGAATAGACCTTAAAGGCAGCGTACTTCGATCAAAAGCGATGCTACGAAAAAAATAGGAGCTTGATTTTAACTCCTCACCCTTTTCTTTCTTATTAATATCTTATTCTTTCTTTAATATTTCTGACAGTTTCTAGTAAATTTAAAGCGACTTTAGGATTTAAGATTTCAAGTTTGTAATATAATACGATTATGAGGATATTTGATGTCAGTTTTCTTGAAATTGACATCGCCATAATGGCGTTTCGGGATTAAATTTATTAACATGCCCAAACGTAATAGAAAACAGTGAAACAATCGATGTCAACAGAACCATTTAAGCTTAAAGATATTCTCTACGCGCTCGTCATACCACTACTCGTAGGCATAGTGATAGTGCTCTTTCCAGCCGTGCTTCGGCCAGCATTGGATTCTTGGTTCCCACCTCCAGACATGATGACAGGAGATCCCGGTTCACCATATGCATTTCTGACAGTAATATTCACTCACGGCTTTGCTTTGATGGCCGTAAGTGGAGTACCGCTGTTCTTGGGTTTGCTTTGGAATAAGTGGGCAGGGGGAGCAGCAGGTTTCTTAACAGGTACGTTCTATTATGTTGCCAGCGCAGGATACAATATTCAATACTCAATTATCAATTTTGGTGCCTCCGAAAATCTATACGCGGACCCAAGCTTCATCGGAAGTTACATTGTGGGCACGATTCTGGTGGGTTACATTGCAGGAGCTTTGAATAACAAGTCAATGTCTTTCAAACGGATGCTAGGCTCAGCTTTAACAGCGACTTTAACGTTGTCAGTATTTCAGTTCGTCCTCAGTTATACTGTCGCATACTCAGCATGGATGACACAGATGGATCCATTGTTTAACTATTTCGTGGCCGTAGCGCCTCTAGCGGTTCTTGGTGTAATAGTCCCGATCCTTGCCAAAGTTTTCATGTGGTACGGTCTAATCCCAGGCAGTCGCTACTAACAACATTCTCCCTTTTCTTTTTATTTAAATTAATTTTCGCGCGCTTCAGGCCTTATAATCGGTACGCTCTTCTACGTTGCTTAAGCTGGCTACTACATTACGCATTCTACGGCAAATTACGGTGCAGAGGTCACGCCGAACCTGTATACCGATCTAAGCTTTATCGCAAACTATATTATAGGCGGGATTCTGACTGGCTACATCGCAGGAGCTTTAAATAACCAGGTCTTCACTTCCAAGTTCAAGTTAGGCGCAAAGTTAGCAGCCTCAATAAACTTTGGAACGTTGCAGTTCGTTCTCAACATGACAGTCGTTTTCTTAGCATGGATGTCTTAGCAAGATCCGTTTCAGGCGTTCTACTTGGTAATGCTGCCAACGGTCATTCTTGGAACAATAGCGACAATAATCGCGAAAGTGTTCGCTTGGTGCGAGTTAAAGCCGAGTGGGCATTACGAAAAATAACCTTTTCTTTTTAAATTCTCTTATTGTAACCACTCTATGCTATGTTGTACTAAGACCCCTTATTTCATTTCCTGATTCAGGTTTTAAAAAAGGTAGGTGATAAAAACCGAGAACTCCAGAGAAGCACAAGAAAAAACAGGGATATGTTGCATATTTAACTTAGGAGATAAAAAAGAATGAGGGTGTTAGAAAAGTGACCGCCAACGGTCAACTAAGTTCAGAACTTCTTCTCCGCCGTAGCCGGCCAGCTCCGCCAATACGTCTGTGCTGTTTACAGCAGCTTTCTGGAAGTCGCGAATTCTTTGCGCGTTCTCTGCAAGGAATATTATGCCATCGACACCTGTTCGGGCTACGCGCACTGCCACAGTTAAAAGTTCGTTCGTTGTTGGGACTTGATTTGGGTCGTCGTTTGGTCCGCGAACATAGAGGTTCGTGAACACGGGTTTTTTCAGTTTGCTCTTGAATGCTCTGGTTAACATCTCCCAGTACCACGGGGAAGGATACGCCTTTGAAAACATCGGAATAACGAAAGCGTCAGCGTACTCGGCTAAAGCGTCAAAGTCGTAGCCAAACCTTTCTCTGCCAAGCACTGGATCAGGCAACATGTTCACGTACAAAGGCTTGTTTCCAATGCGGTTTCTCACTTCCTTCAAGAACTCGGTTACGATTTTTGCTCTCCAGTCATACCAGTTTAAGCCACTTTGCCGCCACAGTTCAACGCAGCGCGGACACACACAGAAGCCGTGATCAGCAAAGTGCTGGCTGCTTATGCTTATTCCAGGAGTCTGACGAGCGCAATCCTCTATTAATTTAAGATTGTACTCTTGGACTTCAGGGTTTGTCATACAAAGGACATCCCATCTGAGGTTGTATTTCTTGTTTCCCGGGTTAATTCCGTTGACTTTTGGGGCTGTCAGCCTGCGAAATGCTGGTCCTTCTTTCGAAATTGATATCCACTCTGGATGTTTCTGTGCCAGTGCATTGTCTCCGAAAACAGCGATGTTCGTGTACATGTTAGGATTGGGTTTTCCCACGGTTCCGGATTCTGGTTTGATGCGGTAGAAGTTTATGTCAACGCCTTCAGCAGGTTCGGGTTGATAAAGAAAAGTTGCAAACTTCAAGTTTCTCACCATTAATTCACGACTTTGTACACGGAATAATTTGCAGGTTATTTAAGGTTTTCAGTTTTTTCCTTAGAAAGAGCGCTTTTCACAATGTTTATCAAAACGTTTTTCGTGAAAGGCGGCAAATCAATAGCCTCATAATTATTTTTTAATTTAAATTCAGTCGATATTTTCGCACTTCTAATGGCTTGTGAAAATAGACTGCCGAAAC
>CAZZLA010000135.1:0-4178 GCA_964655035.1 uncultured Candidatus Bathyarchaeia archaeon
CGCTTAACAGTGCCTAAAGTCAGGGTAATTGGAAAAGCGCGACTAGAATCCCTGTCCACGCTTGTTGATAAGGCTCTTCGAAGGGCGAAGCAGGCGGTTGCTCCGATTTTTGTGTCTGAAGGTTTGCTCTTAATCTTGATTCTGGCACTTTTGTAAACTAAGTCCAAACACGGTTTCAAAAAGCTTCTTCCGTTGTAATGGAAGTTGCTTAGAAATCTGTCGGCTTCGCTATCACTTCTCATATTCTTAAATCAAAGAGTCACGTCGCCTTAGCATTCGTAAACGATGTATCTGCGTCTTTTTCAGAACCCGCCCCTCAGTAACACCGTTTTTATCGGTGGAGATCAAACTTTTTTTACTTGGCGTCTTTTAGGGTTTTTAGCTGTTCTTCGCGGCTTTCTTTTCAAAGCAGTCCCACAGACTATGCATTCGGTGGCATTATAGTCGGCGGGGTATTCTTTGTGGCAAGCAGGGCAGTATCTGACCCATTCAAGAAGACGGCGAATGCCAAAGGTCGCCAGGGAAACAAAATCTATCCCCATCTGTGTGGCAACGTTCTGTATTGAATAATCATCTGTGACAATCTGAGGCGTGCAGCCTTCTGCCTTAAACTCTAAAGCTAAAGCCAATACTTGCAGGTCGGTTTCTGACAGGAAAAACGAGTCACCAACCTTGTTCGCGGACGCTTTCACCCTGTTCCACGCTTCTTCGGAAGGCACCTTCACCTTAACTTTTCCGTTTTCCACCGCAGTTTTGAACCGCACCCACGTCATTGAATTACTTTTTATCTCCTCTTCCACCTTGGGCACGGTGGCTTGGTCTTCACCTACGGAAAAAGGGTCAAATCCCGCTAAAAAGGCAGAAGTATCAAGCACCATAACGCGGTCGCACGGGTGTTTTCTTTGAATTTTTCATCCCATTCCCTTAAACAGCAGCCTGCTTCGTAATCGATTGTAGAAATCGTCTTTAAACCTGATGAAATAAGTTACGTTCTTGGAACGCGTGATAGTCAGCTTATGGTTTTTTGATTTTACCAGTTGGCGGTAGTTTCCGTCAATTAGAACAAGCATTTCCTTTGGTCTGATAGCTTCAATGGTGACTATGGAATCCGCTGAAAAAATAAATGAGCGGAATACTGTCAAAGAGCAGATAGGGGTTAAAACGAACGCGTCGACTTCAGGGTCCAAAACTGGGCCTCCTGCCGACAGCGAGTAGCCTGTGGAGCCCGTTTGCGTGGACGCTATCAACCCGTCCGCCTGGCATTTTAGAATTGGTTCATCATCCTTGTATGTTTGGGTGTAGAGTATTTTCGAGGGTTCTCCGGCAGAAATAACAACGTCATTTAAGGCGTCAGGCAAAACTTGCTCATCCGTTGATACCGCGAGCTTGGCGCATTTTTCAATCTTGAACTCTCCCTTTAGGATTTTTTCTGCTGCGGCGCAAGCTCCTTTTGGCTCAACCTCTGTTAAGAAACCTCGAACCCCCATGTTGATGGCGAATATTGGCGGTTCAGGCTCGGGTAATCCAAGGCAGGTTCTCAATATGGTTCCGTCTCCGCCAATGGTTATTATGAAATCTGTCTTCATGCTTTTCAGGGGAATCATTTTGCCACCCGAAAAGTTCAGTTTTCCCGCGAGAGTGTCTTCAAAAAAAACTTGTAAACCTTTGCCTTTAAGGTATTCTGCTAATTCCTTGGCGAGTTTAAGTGCTTGTTTCTTGTCGTAGCGCGCAACTAATCCGACATTTTTAAACACCTTTTTCACCGTTCAGGTAATGGCGATACCTTAATCTATAAAGGGAGCAGAAATTGACACCTTTAATAGGCAGATTTATATCCGAGGACAACCTAATCTGACTCAGCGAGGTCAAATCTAATGAGTAAACGGGATCTGGTTGCACTATGGCTACATTCGGCATCATATTCTCACTCTAAATCTAGGGCTACAGAGGAACAATATAAAAGACTTTGGGAGCGTTTTTCTTCCTATATTGGCAAGACAGCTGATGAAATAGTGGCTGATTATGAGCAGTCTAGCGACAGAACTTTCAAGAAGAACTATGCTGATTACATTCGATCTTGGATAATGGATTTAGATAACGCAGGCTTGGCAAACACCAGCATTAAAGTTATGGTTGGAGCCATAAAGAGTTTTTTCAAATACAATGATTTGCCTTTAGGTCATATCCCCCAAGCTATGAGCGGGATCGTTTATCACAACCGGGATATCACGAAAGAAGAAATCGTTAAAATTATGGCAGTTGTAAAAATTAGAGAGAAAGCCTTTTTTGCAGTCATGGCACAAAGCGGACTCAGACCACACACCATAAAACAGCTTAGACTAAAGCATTTAGAAGACCTTGAAAAAACACCATGCAAAATTGAGGTTCCTCAAGAACTAGCCAAAGGCAAATACGGCAGTTATGTAACCTTCATCGGCCCAGATGCTCTAAAATACCTAAAACAATATTTTGCAACAAGAAAAGAAATGACTCCCAACAGTTTATTGTTCTGTGCATATGATGACTCAAGAAAACCTGTTAATGTTAAAGACATGAGCCGCGCTTTCAGATTAGCCGCAAGAAAACTTGAAAAAAGCGGAGCGTTGGAATATGAGGTTCGCGAGGGCAAACCCAGCGAACTAAGATTATATAGCCTTAGGAAGTTTTTCCGCAAGTATGCAAACCAAATGGGTTTTGAGAATGTAAACTACTTGATGGGGCATACAGTTAGAGGTTCAGACGCCAACTACAAACCCCAAGACCCAGAATTCTACAGAGACCTTTACGCTGAGAAAGCAATGCCTTTCTTGAGGCTGGAAGAGCCAACGCCCACAGAAACAGAGCAACTGAGGCAACAACATAAAAGAGAAATGGAAGACCTACAAAAGTCGATAGCAGAACGAGACAACAAAATCAAAGAATTGGAACATAACATCAGATCAATGGATGAGAAATTCAGTTTGAGTTTAAAGATGCTCGTCCCAACGTTTCCACCCGAAGAAAGAATGGAAGCGCTCAAGCAGCTTGAAGCCAGTATGATAAGAGACGGAATTATAACAAGAGAAGAATTAGAACAAAGAGCTACAAAACTTGAAGAAGATTTCAAAACAATGATGCAAAAACAAATAGACAAAGCGATTGAAGAGGAAGCTGGCAACCACGAAATATACAAAGAGAAACTGAGAAAAGCCGTGGAAGTATTGAAGAAAACTCAGCCAGAATTGTTTGAATAAGGCGAAACCATCTTTCTAAGATTATGTGAAAACTGGCAGCGCGCACTATCGATGTTTTTGTATACAAACAAGAAAATCTAGGAGCAAATCCCGAAGTAAGTATAACAGCTGAGTATTTTATGATATTCTGTAAAGTTTAGAAGTTTAGCGAAAATTGTATTCTTTAGCGATTTATCCCTACTCTTTAGGTTTTATTGAAAATTTATCCAAGAATTATGTATTCTTATCTCTTTAATAAATCTAATATACGACTTTGAAACATAATTGTTTTTCATAAAATTATAGGAGAAAGAAAGAAGATGAAATTTGCTAAAGACAAGATTGCTATTTCGTTGATTGCGTTATTTCTATTGGGAACTGTTGCCGTTGCTGTACCTCTAGCTGATGCAGCAGATCGATACTACACTTCCTACGTTTATGTTGCAACTGGCACTGGAAACCGCCCTACCACATTAGGTGACAGCGTATTGCTGGTCGCTTGGACTGCGGACATGCCCCCAGACATTGGTGAATTATCTGGTTATGTTTCGTCACCGTCAGGTAGAGCTGGTTGGTATGACATGCAGATCAAAGTCTGGGATCCTGAAAATAACACAGAGATCGTGGACATGCCCTACAGCGATCCAGTCGGTGCCAACTACATTAACTACAATCCCACTATGGTTGGCACTTATAGAATTCAAGCTCTCTTCCCGCTCACTGTAAAAACAATATTGGTGGGCATAGTGAGTGGTGGAAGCACCTACGAAACAGGAGACACGTACACGTATAGCGCCGCGGAAAGTCCAATTGAAACCTTTGAGGTCGTTGAAGAGGCTACGCCGAAATGGGTTGAGTCGCCCCTTGTGGGGGCCTACTGGACTCGTCCATTAAGCGACGCTGCCAGAGACTGGTACGTGCTTGCAGGTAACTGGCTTGGGGGCTCCGCGAACGTGTATCCTCCAG
>CAZZLA010000136.1:0-3331 GCA_964655035.1 uncultured Candidatus Bathyarchaeia archaeon
AGGACCGAGAAATCGATGTCGGGTTCAAAACCAAAGCGCTGGTAGAATTTTACCAGTTGAGGGTAAGAATAAAGCCCGATTGTCTCCGCGCCGTTGGATTTCAAGTAGTCTATGGCGTGTTTCAGTAAAAGCGTTCCAGCCCCCTTTCCTCGGGCATCTTCTTTAAGTATAAAGTTGCCGAACCATCCAGCTTTCTCAAAGCTGACGGTTGTGACTATGCCTAGGCGTTCGTTGCCGTGAAACTGAACGAAGCATCCTTTCGGCTCAAGCTTCGCCATGAACTTGAAATCTTCTACGGTCATGTTCCAGTTCATGGTGTTAGCGAGCTGAACTGCAAAAGGAAAATCGTCAGTTTTTATTTTCTCCACATGAAACATGCACATACTTTCTCCCGCTGAAACATAAGCCTATGCCATGCCCGCTTAAACATCTGAAGTTTACAAGACGCATTAGACACGGTGGAAATGGAACGGTTTATTTATTTCCATACGTTTGATGTTGCAGAGCTGTTTTGTGCGGATGCGGGGGCAATTTTGTCTCGCATGACTTAAGGGTGAAGTGAATTGGAGCAAAAACGGAAAAATTTCAAGGCTGGCGTGGTACTTCTAGTGCTGATTTGGATACTTCTGTTAGCTTCTTCACTGTATTTGCTTGAAGTCCTCTTAGCTATGTTCGTCAGTAACCCGCAGGGTCAAGGTTTGGTAAGTGCAGACTGGTCGGGGTATCTTGTTACGTCGGATTTGGAGAATCCGCAGAATCAAGTGGTTGGGATTAACGCGTCTTGGACGGTGCCTAGAATAGGCGTTTTCTCATCGGATGCTTATTCTTCAGCTTGGATTGGCATTGGAGGGCACTCTGAAAAAACGTTGATCCAGACTGGAACCGAGCATGACTCTATAAACGGTCAGGAGTATTATTCTGCTTGGTATGAGATGTTGCCTGCTGACGCTATTAGAATAGACACTATAAGCGTTTCACCTGGAGACGTAATTACTGCTTCTATAAACCTGGTTAATTCTGATACGGACCAGTGGGCGATTAGGATATATGACGTGACAAAAGGTCAGGGGTTTTACCGAACTTTCACCTATAACTCCCCTCGGCTGTCGGCGGATTGGGTGGTTGAGAGGCCACACGTAAATAACCAAATTACCCCTTTAGCAAATTTCGGAACCATAAGATTCACCAGCTCATACGTGAAAATCGGCGACACTGTTGGAACGATTGCAAGTTTCCCCTATTCCCAAATCATAATGACCACCGACCTAAGCCTTCAGTTAACATCTGTGTCTTCTCTGGGTGATGACGGCGCCAGCTTCAATGTCACCTACTTGACCAGCGGCTAAGCATTGCTGATGAATTAAGGGCTTTAGATTTCTATGGATTCCTTAATACTTGCTTGATTATTCTCTTGAGTTCTTCTTCTGACAATCCCTTTCGCAGTTGCCGCAGCAATTTCTTGATTTCATAAAAAGTAATCATCATTTCACCTTTGTCCAACCTTTCCTGGCTTCTTCTTACTCTTCTGGCTATTTCAGCCACTTGCTGAGGGATTGCCTTTATGCCCTGCAGGTCCAAATAAGCCTGAACAGTTGCTTCTCCGAGGTGTCTGCCCATGTACAGTGTCGTCTCTCTGTCAATCATTTTTGGAGGGAACGGTTCATATGAAAGAGGATGCCTCAGCATTCCTTGAACCTGCTTGTCGGATGCATGTGAGAAAGCATCCTCCCCAACGATTGGTTTCTGAAACGCCAATGGCCAGGTGAAGCTTTTTTCGACAAACTGGCTTAGTCGGTTAAGTTTGTGTGCGTCTATGCCCGTGTTTATTCCGTAAAGCAGCTCTAGGGCTACGACTACTTCCTCCATGGGTGCAAGACCTGTTCTTTCGCCGTATCCGGCAACGCCCACTTGCGGGTGGGTGATGCCCTCTTCGATGGCGGCAAGCGTGTTGGCGGTTGCCAAGCCGAAGTCGTTATGGCACCTTACAGATAACAACTTGTTGTCCTTGGTTAGTTCTGAGAGGCCATCTCTGATTCGTGAGATAAGGTAATGTGTTGATAAAGGTCGTAAGATGCCCACAGTGTCCTCGATTACTAGGCGGTCTGCACCCGCTTTTGTAGCAACGTCGTAAATTTTCAAGATGTCTTCAAGAGGGGTTCGTGAGGCGTCTTCGAGTATGAAGTTGACTGTGAAGCCATGGTTTTTAGCGTATTCAATGGAATCAGTTGTTTGCTTTATGATTTGTTCTTTTGTGGCTTTCAGTACGTATTTGAGGTTTAGGTTGTTGAATGGGGTGGACAGGGCGATTTCTCGAATGTGAGAGTTCAAGCAGGCGTCTATGTCTTCTTTGGTTATGCGTGCTGAAGCGGCTAATCTTGCTTGTGTGAAGGTTTCGTTGGATAGGCGTCTGGCGGCGTCTTTTTCTCCTTCAGAGAAGCCTGGGAAGCCTATGTTGATGATTGAAACGCCTAGCTCGTCCATGGACTTGGCGAGTCTGACTCTTTCAGAGTATGTTAGAAAAACGGTTGGGGTGTTTTCGCCTTCTATTAAAGTTTCATCCCAAATGGAAACTTGCTTTGGTAATTTTGATGGAAGTGTCTTTCTAAAACGATTGTAGTTTTCTATAAGATCTTGGTTTCTAAGTTTCCTGAATACTGTTTTCTTCACGATCTCACCTCAATTACAAAATCTCGCTCATGAAATTAAGCATTATAGTAATATTAAAGTTCGCAATCGTCTTTTTGCCATTCTTCTCCAAAGTTATAACCCCTAATGGCAAACGGTTTCTATGCTAATGATGAAAGTATAACAATCAGGCTGAGGATTACAAGAAGCGCAGCGAGGATTAAGATGGAGTAAGCCGAACGTTGTCTCGCCTCGGTTTGCTGATAGTACTTGCGAGGCAAAACGCCTCGGATTCTCAGCATCAGGGTAGAGCCTAACTGAAGACCGAACAGGTAAATCAAAGTTAAGATTAACGCGCCGATGAAGAGACTTGAGTTGGAAAGAGCTAAGCCGATTCCGCTGACTGCGGCAGGCGGCACTATAGCCACGGCGATAGCAACACCAACGAGAATTTCGGGGAAACCTACAAACAATGCTATCCCTGCTGCTAAACCAAGGATTAAAGCGATTAAGATGTCGGTTAACGTTGCATGATTGCGGATTACTATTTGTGTGGTGTTTGCTGGTAACTCTACAATCTGCGACGCCAAGAAGGTTATTGCGGCAGCCAAAATTACTATCGCAGCTAACAGAAGAAGAACAGCAGCTTGACTTCGCGCCAGCTTTCTAATTCTGCCGAGATTGGCGTTTACTGCGAAAGCGTTAA
>CAZZLA010000136.1:3341-4176 GCA_964655035.1 uncultured Candidatus Bathyarchaeia archaeon
GCCCAAGCAGCGGTGAAAGCAGCATTTTTCGCCTTCAATTTCAACCTTAGAAAGGTAGACAAGCTCCGTTTTCTCAAGGAGCCCCTCAACTTTGCTAGCTTCATCGTTGGTAACGGTCACTTCAATCTTCTTCAAAAGGCATCAACATTTCCATTTTAGCAAAACGTTTTTTATGCGAAAGCTGTATTTATGGCGGAATTTCTTCAGATTTCCCTCTTACGCAATAGTACTCCAGCTTCAAATTATGCTTGTCGAATACCATGCAATCCCAGCACATGCACCCTGCTTCCAAAATGTATTCCTCTTTCTCTGCGGCTTTTCCTTTTGCACAGAAAAGTCCAACATTTAACTGAGAGTTTTTGAAGGTCGGATAGTTAGGGCAAGAGCACATTTTCAGGTTTTCTTCGTTATCATGAACTTTGGTGCCCATGCAATCATCCGATAAAACATCCACTTGACCAGCCATTTAATTTTTTGTAACTGTGCCTTGTAGGTAACAATCAATTAGCATACGAAGGTTCATAGGTCCGCCGCTTGTTTTCAAAGCACACAAGGTTTTTATGTGGTCAATTTTTCAAGTATGGTAGGAGGTTTTGTTTTGGCAAGCCACCCAAGCACATTCGGATCTACATTTAGGCGTTCAGTTTTGGATAAGGACACTGTTTCCAAGATTCTGAGATCTGTTTCTGAGAGCGAACGCTTCCATTTCTATTCAGCTATCGGTAAGCCAACTGGAGAATCAGCAGTGAGCTTAGCCGATTTCGTTGAGAAACTGGCGTCTGTGGAGGTTCAGTCTGTTAACTTTCACTATCCACGCAAAGACTTCGAGAAGTGG
>CAZZLA010000137.1:0-4081 GCA_964655035.1 uncultured Candidatus Bathyarchaeia archaeon
GTTTCCAAATATTAAGAAACGCCTGGCTGAAGAAAATATCTTCGTGGTCGCATAAGATAACTTCACAAATTAACGTTAACATGTAGATAACTACAATGATTAGCAGAATGTTACTTTATGAAGTTCCAAATATGCTCCAAATACGCTGAAGTTCTTGTGCGTTATAAGGTGGGAGTACGGCGTATGGTAAGGTTAAAAGGGGACTCTCGACAATGTAGCTTACAGGTCGGTTGAGCATTTATGAGTGAAAGTGAAGTCACGGTTAAGTATGAACCCTTCAAAGAAATCGTCATAATGGAACGAACCCCCTTCTCCACGCCCGAAGACATCGCCCGCTTCGCATCCGTAATCGCCGGCGGCAAACTAGCCGGACTATACTGGACCGAAGGCGTCGTCTTCCTCTATTTCCCGCTTCCAGCCTCAACAAGCGCCGTCGCCAAAGAACTCATAGAAACCCGCAGAGTCTACTGGACCTTCGTCGGCTACACTTTCATGCCGAAGTACGCGCCAACCATAGAAACCAAAGAAAAAATGATCGTGCCCGTAATCGACATATCCTCAGACGCTATTCTCACAAACGTCGCAAAATGGCTAAAACAACAAAAATAACCCAACAGCAACAAAGACGCTCAGCGCATACGGTTCCGCAGAGGCTTCCATCATTGAAAAGAATAAAACTCACAGGCACAGTATTCACAGGCAACGGCGAAGGCAAAAAACACCTCATCCTACCCTGGGTCAAACGACAAATCGAAGAGGCGCTCGGCTACACCCCCTACCCAGGAACACTAAACCTCCAGCTTTCTAAAGAAAACGCAAAACACAGAAAACAACTCGAAACCGCAAACGCCACGCGAATCTGCCCCGTCGAAGGCTACTGCAGCGGCATACTCCACAAAGCACACATAGGCAAGCTAGAATGCGCCATCGTAATCCCAGAAGTCGCAACCTACCCCCAAGACTACCTGGAAATTATCGCCCCCGACCACCTGCGAACCCAGCTCAACCTCAAAGACGGCGACGAAGTCACGATCACAGCAGACCTTTAGGGCTTCGCCTTGTTTCTCCTCTTCAAGAATTCGCGTATGTACTCTTCCGCGCAGTTGTTCTTTTTCAAGTACGCACCGTAGCGAACCAGCGCCTTCATTGCTCTCGCCGCGTCCTCCGGCGAAGGATAAGACGGAATCCCCAGCTTGTCAAACCTGAAACGAGTGTACAACGCCATCTCCGTCTCGCCAATGTCGCACATGACGATTGGCTTGCTGTACCGGCTTGACACCTGCGCCACGCTGTCAATGTATTTCTCCCGCAAAGCCGGCAAATGATGCAACCCAAGCAAAATAATCCCATCAACCTCAGGAGCCTGAAACATAAGGTCAGCCGCAACCTCAAACATGTCATCCGTCACCGAGCCTGTGAGATCCACGGGGTTACCGGTCGCCGCAAACTGAGGAAGCACACCCTCATCCTTAAGCCTCTGAAACTTCTGCAGCGTCTCCTCCGAAAACCTCTCCACCGACAACCCGCCACTCTCACACTCATCCACCGCCATAATGCCCGGACCACCCGCATCCGTCAAAATCCCAATCTTCCTCCCCAAAGCCGGCGGCTGCATAGCCAACGCCTTTCCCATGTCAAAAAACTCCTCCATGTCACAAGCCCGAATCACCCCCGCCTGCTCGAAAGCGGCATCGTAGATTTTATCGGAACCCGCGATGGCACCCGTATGCGAAGCCGCAGCTCTCGCTCCCGCCGCACTCCGCCCCGCCTTAAGCGCCACCACAGGCTTCCTCACAGTCACCTTCCTCGCCACATCAAGAAACCGCCGCCCAAACTTAATGTCCTCCACGTAAAGAAGAATCACCTTAGTCTCCCGGTCAAACAGCAGGTAATACAGCATCTCCGACTCAGTCACGTCACTTTTGTTGCCGAAACTCACAAACTTGCTGATCCCAATCTGCCGTCCAGCCAAAAAATCCAACGCTGCAACACCAAACGCCCCACTCTGAGTAACAATAGCAATGTCCCCGAACAACGGCCTAGGCGTCGCAACAATCTCATCCCCAGTCGTCAAAATCTTGGTTTCAGGAAGAAACAGCGTATCCACACCCGTCTTCTGATAATACACGCCCAAGCAGTTGGGTCCTAAAATGCGAATCCCACCTTTCTCAGCCGTGGCCACCAACCGCTCCTCAAGCTCAACATTCCCAATCTCCCTGAAACCTGAGGTGATTATTATGGCGGCCTTAACATTCTTAGCAACCGCCTCCTCCATGATGGCAGGCACAATCTTAGCCGGAACAACAATCACTATCAGCTCTACTTCTCCCGGAATCTCAGCTATCGACGGGTAACACTTGAACCCCAAAATAGAATCTTCATGCGGATTCACAGGGTAAATCTCCCCCTTGAAAACCCCCCGTGTCTTGTTATACGCAAAGTTCTTGAAAATCACGTTTCCCGCCTTGTCAATTTTCTTGGTGGCTCCAATAATCGCAGCCGAACGCGGATTAAAAAACGCGCCCAGCCGCTTAGTTTCTTCCATAACCATCCCACGCTCCTTAAAGATAGACGCATGTTTATGCTTTACTCTCACAAAACAGCCGCTTCAACGTTAACCACTTGTCCCGTTCATAACCGCGGTTTCCTGGCAGGGCTCTCAATGCTTCTCCTAACGATAACAAGGGGTTTATGCCTCACCTCAGCCAGCATCTCCCAACTAGTGCCCGTCACCGACACGTGGAAACCCGCCGCCATATCCCACACCGTGGCGCCTGAACCCGGCCCCCGTGCCCTGTCCGCAATATTGGCGATTTTCAACGCCTCTTTCGCCCGCACTCCATCTCCAGCCACAGTCAGCGGCGTCGGCCTCTTTCTAAACCTGAAAACCCTGCCGACTACGTATGCGGCTACGCCTCCGAAAGAGTGAATGCCCTTCATCGGTTTCGGACGAGGAGTAAAATGAAAATTCCTGAACGAGTACGTTTTGTCCGTGTCCACGATTATGACGAAGACTTTCTTCTTCAACGTGCGCAGGATTTGCCGGCGAATCTCCTCCGCCAGTTCATACGGGTTGTCCAGAGGCAAGCTCACGTAAGAGTACGGCAAGTTAGACCCGTCCACGCCGCCTTCAGAACCCCACATCAACGCTTGCAAAAGCCCGGCTTGCTGTAAGGCAACTTGTTTGTGGCGGCTGCCGGCTTCAAGTGGGTATTCGCGAAGTCTTCGGCTTAGATTTGGTCCGAAACGGCATAGCGCGTCTAGGAAGTGTCCCCAGATGATTCGCATCCACAGTCTAGAAATCATCTTGGCGTTGAAACTGGGGTTGACGTTGCTTTCGTCTATGATTCTGCCCAGTGTGGTTGAAAGCGCCTTTTCTGATATTACGACAAAGTCGCCGTCCGCTACCTTTTTTTCTAAGGCCTTGAGGATTATGTTTAGGTATTTCTCGCCTGGTTTCCAGTATTTTGTGGTTATGGGTAGCGCGTAGTACTTGGTCATTTAACAGGTTTCCATAAAGGCACATGTTACTTATGAAAATAAAAGGCTTGTATCTGGGCATCGTGGTGTTTTCTACGTGTTTCGAGAGCATAGTCATCTGGAACAATTTGATTAACAGATTTTGGTTGCGGATAGCATAAACCTTATAGAAAACGGATAACTCAAAATTATTGAGGTGAAAAACGTATGTCATCAGACGATGAAGATTACCCTGAATGGTTCAGAAGGCGACGTGGGCCTCCGCGTAAGGATTTGTTTTTCGGCGACATCGACCGCATGTTCCATGAGATGGAGAAAATGATGGAGGAGGAATTCAAAGGTCTCACAGAAAACGTCCCTAAAAACTATGTTAAGGAACGCAAGCTTCCTGACGGCAGAACGGTCAAAGAGTTGGGTCCTTTCGTTTACGGCTACAGCATGAAGATAGGGCCTGACGGCAAACCTGAAATTCGCGAGTTCGGGAACATAAAAAAGAGCCTTAAGGGGCCACAGGTGAAGGACGAGCGGGAACCATTGGTGGATATTGTTGAAACAGACAAGGAAATTCGTGTGGTTGCGGAACTTCCTGGCGTAGAAAAAA
>CAZZLA010000138.1:0-3993 GCA_964655035.1 uncultured Candidatus Bathyarchaeia archaeon
AACGCTTCTCCTTCACCAAAAGATGCTTTGTAGAAACCCACCGTGTGCGGATAACTGTTTTCAAAGTCTCTATTTTCCATAATCGCTTCTAGCCTAACCAATTGCTCAGGTTGGTTAGTTCCTTTTTTTCTGTCTATGAATACTACATTGTAGGTAAGGTATTTTCCTTTGTTTCCACATTTGGGAAAGTGAACTATCCAATCAATTTCCACGAAGTGAAATTTTTTGGTCTCGTTTTCCAACTGCAAATCACTAGCTGATGTCAGATAATTATATAAAGCGTTACATTTAACGTGTGTGTTACTCTGAAGGGGCAAGCAGCCTGAAATATGCAACGTGGTGAAACAAGGAGCAGGCGGCACACATGAAAAATAGGCGCATTCTAGGCGTTCTCGCCGTTCTAATCGTTATTGCCTTAAGCGTGGCCATAATCGTTTTTATGTTCAATTCAACACAGAAGGTTGAACCACCAGAATACTCGTACGCTATTGTCAACACGTATCCTCACGACCAAAAAGCGTTCACTCAAGGGCTGCTAATTGACGATGGTGTTTTGTATGAAAGCACAGGACTTTATGGTACCTCTTCACTTTGCTGCGTTGAATTGGAAACTGGCGAAGTTTTGCAGGCTTACGCGCTGCCGCCCCAGTATTTCGGGGAAGGCATCACAGCTTTCGAGGGTAAAATCGTTCAGTTAACATGGCGTTCCCAGAAGGGTTTCGTTTATGACGAAGGCTCTTTTGAATTACTTCAAGAATTTAACTATTCAACTGAAGGATGGGGAATCACCTATGACGGTAGCCACCTAATAATGAGTGACGGCACCTCAGCGCTATATTTCCTGGACCCAGAAACCTTTCAGAAAACTGGGCAAGTCGAAGTGCACGACGCCGCAGGCAGGGTGGATAACCTGAATGAACTCGAATACATAAAAGGAGATGTGTACGCGAACGTTTGGCTGGAAGAAAAAATAGCGATAATTAACCCCCAAACCGGTCAGGTCAAAGGCTGGATAAACATGACCGGACTCCACAACATGCAAAACCAAGATGTGAACAATGTTCTTAACGGGATTGCGTACGATGCGAAGGCTGGCAGGCTCTTTGTAACGGGAAAAAGATGGTCGCGGCTTTTTGAGATAAAACTAATCCCTGAACGGTAGTCCTGCACCAAGAAGCTATACTTTAAGGTCTTTCATGTCCGCCACAACCAGATAGTACGCGGCTAAACCCTTCCAACCGCCCCAGTTTTCAGCAATTCGCCGCGCCTCAGCACTTGAAATCACCTTTCCATCCTAGTAGTAACGTGAAATCACCCGCCGCAAACCCAAATCGTCAGCCGGCAATGCGTCCAGCCGCCGCATACCTCGTAGCATCGTGAACTCGGCGGTCCATACCCCCCCTCTTACCTCGTCAAGCTCGCGGATGATCTGCTCCGAACTCTCGTAGGTTTTGAGGTTTTCAAGGTTTAGCTTTCCCTCAGCTATGAGCGTGGAAGCTTTTTTGATGTACTCGGCTTTTCGGTAACTTAAGCCGCACTGGCGGAACTCCTCAACGCTGACCGAAGCCAACTGCTGTGGCGTCGGATACACAAAGTAAACTTCGCCTTCCAAGTCAAGGGCGTCACCGAACCTTTTGATAATCTTGGTTCCCAGGCTGTTGGCTACTTTCAGCGAGATCTGTTGCTCAACAATCGCATCCACCATAGCCTCAAAAACCGTTGGCGTAGTTGGATTTTTCAGTCCACATAACTCAATGGTTAAATGCTGCATTATTTTTTCGTTTTTCACGGTTTCGTAGAAAGGTTTCAGGTCGAAATCCAAGCTGAAACGCGCTGTAACCGCGTCCCCTGCTGTTTTCTTATCTTCCTTAGTTATCGCATTGTCCGATTTGAGGTCAACGGTTAGTTTCGGTTTTTTCACGGTGCCAGTGGACGCCACAACCGCTAAGACAAGTTTGTCGTTGACACGGATTACCTGCCAAAACCTGCCGTTTTCGGAGTTGCGGATTTGCTTATCTCCGTTGGCGAAGATTTCGCAACTGAGGTTGAAACTGAACGGGGGTAAAGCCGTAATTTCAATTTTTTCAGAGTGGATCATTTTAGGGTTTATCCTTGCAGGCTGGGACCGCCGAAGCTTACTATGAGAAACACGATGTACAAAACCAGTAATACGATGCTTTCTCTCCAGCTCATTCTTTCATCGGCTAAGAAGTACCATAAGAACAGGTTCGTTATCAATGAAAATATGGCTATGTTGGAGAAAGCCCTGATGTGAACTGTTAAAGGCGACACTAAGAGGGCAACGCCAAGAATGAAGGTAATGTTGATGAAGCAACTTCCCACAATGTTGCCTAAGGCCAAGTTAAAATGACCTTTTCTAGCAGAGCTGATGCTTGTGGTAAGCTCGGGTATGCCTGTGCCAAAAGCAACTATTGTGGCGCCAATGACGATAGGTGGAACACTGGCGCTGGCAGCTATGAAAGACGCGGAGTCAACAATGAAGAAGGCGCTGGCAACCACCACAGCAGCGCCGACTAACGCTAATGAAACGTAATGGCGAAGCCGTTTTCTTTCTTCGCCAAATGTGCCTTGATCTTTGAGTCGCTTTACTCGGGATAACTGGATCATGTAAAACACGAAGATTGTAAGGAGAATCACACCTATGAACTGGCTTACCTATCCTAGACAAAGCAGCGTCAAAGGAATGAGTGAGGCTATGAAGAGGCCGAAGTACAGGTTGCCTATTTCTTCTTTTGCCATAGCCGGATACATGCATTGGAATCGTGGGCATTTCACCGCTACTATCAAAAAACATATGCCCAACACTAGGGCGATGTTAGTTATGTTGGAGCCTAGAATGTTGCCGATGGAGACGCCTATTTTTTCTTCGCTAGCGCCAAAGAGTACCACGCTGAGTTCTGGTAGGGATGTGGCGAAACCTACTAAGATGAAGCCGACGGTTGTTTTTCCGAAGCCGGTCATGTTGGAAACTTTTACGGAGTTGTTTATAGTTACTTCGCTGGCTATAACTACCACGATTATTGAAACGAGAAGGATAAGGGAGTTACCGATTAATCCTAGTCCTTCAAACGCCATACGCTTCACAATCCATGTTTAATTGCTTTTAAGCGATGGCTAAAAACGTTTCTTAGCATTCGCAAACAAGCGTGGGATGCACTGCGAAATTGTTTAGGCAAAGTTTTTCTGAAGGATTTTTAACTGGACTTTGCGTATATAACAGGAAAGGACGGATTCAATCATGCGCATAGTGTTGCGGATAGGCGGTTCAGTTGTGGCTTCGCCGGTTAACACGGAGCTTATGAGCAAATACGCGGATATAGTGAGAAAACTGAAAGAGCAAAACCATGAAGTCGCAGTGGTTGTAGGAGGCGGGTCATTGGCGCGCGAGTTCATCTCTATAGCGAAGACTCTGGGATTAGACATGCAGGCGCAGGATGAAATCGCGATTTCCGTTTCAAGGCTTTTTGCCCAACTTTTCCTTAAGACGCTAGGGAACTTGGCGTGCGAAAAAGTGGCTTTGACGCTTAATGATGCAGCTGCATGCTTAAGTGGCGGCAAGATTGTGGTTATGGGCGGTTTGAAGCCGGGAATCACTACTGACGCGGTTGCAGCTTTGGTGGCTGAGCATGTGAATGGCGAGTTGCTGGTCAAGGGCACCGATCAAGAGGGCATCTACAGTAAAGATCCTCGGAAATATTCGGACGCTGTGAAGCTTGACCGTTTGTCGTTTGATGATTTGCAGGGTGTTTTTTCGGAGAATCAACATAAAGCGGGCATGCATCAGATTGTTGATCCTGAAGCAGTGAAGGTGCTGAAACGCGAGTGTGTGAAACTGGTTGTGGTGAACGGGTTTAAGCCTGAGAATATTTTGTTGGCTGTTCAAGGCGAAAGAGTTGGAACAGTGGTAGAATAACGCGGCTATCATGTTGTTGTCTCGGTTTGTTATGGCGACAAATTTAAATATCACATTTG
>CAZZLA010000139.1:0-3644 GCA_964655035.1 uncultured Candidatus Bathyarchaeia archaeon
ACGATTCCAACCTCGCCGGCTTTCCAGTACAACGCGTTGGTTGGACACGCCTTGACGCAGAGCTTGCATTCCACGCCCCAGCAGGTCCGCTTGTCAATGTTTATGCTTCCTTCCTCGAAGAATTCTTTCACGCCTGAAGACGCCAGCAGCTCTTGTCTTCTCTTCTTTTTCGCCTTATCCTTGTCGTCGGATAAGAGGTTGAATATGTCAACGTTGGAAGAGCTTTTTTCAGGCATCCGAAATCATCACTGAACAAATTGCAGCTTAAATCGTATAAGAATCATGAATTATAATTATTTATCCCAAGAAAAACACGGAAATAAACAAGAGATAAGTTAGTTTCAAGTCGATGGCTGACATCTACTTCATCCCTGGCACGATAGGCGTAATCATCGCAGTCATAGCAGTTGGCCTAGTGATTGTGCTAATGCTCAGAAAAAGATAAGCAAACAGCAGACAACCAAACAATCTTCCCCCATTTTTTTCGGGGTCACACATCAAAAAGGAGAAGGAATAGGGGCTGAAAGAGCTCTGCAAAAAATCAACGTAACAGCGGCGTTGGCAATCGCATTATTCTCCTTAAAATTGACACGTAGAGCCCCAGCAAACCCAAAAGAAAATTTTATTTCGCTTTACCCAAATTAGAGACGCTTAAAATCGTAACTTACATCGCGAAATGCACATGACTTACGGAATGATATTTAATTTTAGAATTGAATACTAAAACCTCTAATCTTGAAAAGCAAAAATGTACCTGTCGATGTGTGGCGGAATGACCCTCTCTAAGAAGCTGCATTTGGCTTTGCTTCTCGCAGTGGTCTTTTCAGCGTCATTTTTTACGGTGTTTCTGGCGATTTTCATCTCGCAGTCTGCGTACTCCAGCGCGCGCGTTAAATGAACCTTAACTATAGGGACAAAGATTGAGCTAATTCCTCGACTTTGTTTTCGATCTGCACGTAAATGTCTTCGGCGTCCTCCCGTGCAAGGAAGTAGGGATCTTTAACGTTCCACGCGACAATTCTGGCCTTGCATTCTGGGCACACACGCAAAACCGCGTTCGCAAGCACATGTTCCATGACAACAATCAGGTCGTAGCATCGCAGATCTTTTTCGTCTATGCTCTGAGGGAACTCCTTAAGATATTGTGCGGCGTCGCGTTTCGCAAGGAGCGCTTTCACCTGCCCCGAAATTGGAATCGCGACATGCAGTCCTGCTGAATCAACTTCCAAGTCTGGCCTCAAGTTTTTGAGAAGCGCTTCGGCTAATGGGCTTCTGTATGCGTTTCCGTAACAAACAAACAGAACTTTCATGTGGCTTCACGACTAATAATGTCAATTCGTCTTTTGTGCAATTTAATTAACTTTGAGTAAATACGTGCTGGTCTTTGCTTTTTCAATTATTCTCTGAATGTTTTCCCGCGAGATTCCAGTTTTCCTCGCAATTTTTGCCGGTTCTTCTTCAACTAACTGCTTCATCAGCATAATTCCGGAGTTAACAAGTTTCATTTTGATTTCGCTGTTTAACCCTTTGATACAGCTTAACGGATACAACTTCTTTTCCTCAATCATGTTTTGTAAAGCAAGGGTTTTCGGTGAACTCCATCCAATTTGCAGTATGTCCCTACACTTACCGTAGCGTCTTGCATGTTCCGAGTATCGGGTGTTGGTGACTATCATGGCTCGATCAATTTGCACGTCATTCTTCCCAAGTGCAAAGCCTTCGGTAACGTCTTCCAACACGGCTCGGGCTATGCGGCTTTCATCCAGCCCCGTCGGAGTGTGATAGTTTGAATGATGTTTCGCTTCAACAAAATATGTGACCCCGTCTTTCCTTGCGACAGCATCAACCTCGTGTCCCACACATCTTCCTTTTATAATCTGGTTTGGACTAACCTCAAACCCGTGATGCGCCAATAGAACTTGAACAAACTTTTCAAATTCCGGCTTGGAACCCATCAGGCTTAAACCTTTTCTCAGGTCTAGAAAATGCTGGATTGTAGGCGTGTGTTTTCGCAGCAACCTGAAAATCAACTGAAGAACCTGGCTGGTAGGCATGCCGTCGTAAAGTCGTGCTTCTACTTCATCAGCGACTTCAAAGGCGATACGCCTGTTTGCACCCATCCTTAAGCATGTTTTTACAACTTTTTCTCTGTCAAATAATTGTCTGGAGCCATCTGCTTTTGTTACGAAAACGGGCAAGACCATCACACCAATTGCAGGTTACCAAAATTATGCGCCAATACCTCTTAAGTATGTATGCATTTACCGTTTATCGCGTTTCGTTTGTTCAGTAATTTTCATAACCTAGAAAGTCATTGATTTTTCAGGGGTGGGTGCTTAATTGAGAAAAATCAACTTTGTAATTATCGCTTGCATTCTTGTTTCTCTCATTTCTTGGCTTTCAAACTCAGACTTGGTTTTTCAGTATCTGGCTTTCAGCGGTGATAACCTGCTTATGGGAAGAGCTTGGACTTTGGTCACCTCCCTGTTTCTCCACGGCGACCTCCTGCATTTAGCTGGTAACATGCTTTTCCTTTACGTGTTCGGCAACACCGTAGAAGAGGACTTGGGAGCAACCAAGACTTTAGGCACCTTCTTCTTCGGCGGTATCATATCTTTTCTTTTAAGCCTGCTATTCTACAACCCTGCAACGCCTTTAATCGGGGCTTCAGCAGCCATATTCACGCTGTCCGCGATAGTTATGCTGATTAAACCGTTGAAATTCTCGATTCTTTTCTTCATGCCTCAAGGACTGGTGGCGATTTTGTATTTTGTGTACAACGTGGTTGCCGTGTACTACGGGGAGGGAGGAAACGTGGCTTACATCGCCCACCTGATAGGATTCGCCGTGGGGATTCCCTTCGGCTTGGCATGGAGCAAGAACTGGCTCAAAAATCTTCTAATAAGCATCGCTCTGCTGATTGTGTTCCTCATAGTGGTGGCTGTTGCGATTCCAATTATTTTGAATGCGATCACCTGAAACTTTTCAGAGCAAAGCCCTTATAGCCAAGAGAGGCTCTTTCAAATTTGTGAATGTAAAATGTGCGAATTCAAAGTTGTCCTAAACGGAAAAACACTTTTCAAAGACGTAGTCTACGCAAAAACCGACGGCAACAACGTCACCGTAAAAAACGTGTTAGGCGAGACAAAGGAATTCAAGAACTGCAAGATCACCGAAGTTGACGTAAACTCAACGCGGCTAGTTTTAGCGGCGCTGAAGCTTTAAAGCCCAACGAGACCACAAGCGGCTCCATTTTTCTCAGGTCACCTCACAGTCGCCGATAACGCAACTTTCAGGAAACGAGCGAATGTATTAAATTGGCTACCCACAATTATTACAACCTTAACCTCGCGTCTCTTGCTGTCAGTTGAGGAGAGTGTATGCGGAAACTCGTCAGACTAAGCATCGCCATAGGCGGTTTCCTGATAGTGACCAGCTTAATTTTAACAGGAACAGTTTTCCTAATATTACTAAACTTAATTGACGTAGGCGTTTTCGCAAATCAGACACATACGTCGCTGTTAACTCTGATGTTCCTAGCCATCGGCGTCTTGGATTTCATAGCCGGAATAATCCTTCTCTTGAAGAGATGAAATCAATGGAAACAAAAATAATCCTTTCAAAAACGGTCGGCGTGATACAGA
>CAZZLA010000139.1:3654-3935 GCA_964655035.1 uncultured Candidatus Bathyarchaeia archaeon
GGTCTTCGCTTTTCTCGCTTTTTACGACATCTTCGGCATACAAACAATGCTAGGCGTTTCCCCAGAGTCCATTGGACTTTACCTGTGGGTCTTCATAATTTTCGGCATGCTATCAACCATAAGCGGACTATTTCTCTTTTACGAACGATAAACACTGGAGTGGACAGCTATGGACGAACCTCACCTGAAAAGAGACCTCGGGCTTGTCCGCACCACAATGCTGGGCATAGGCGGCACCCTCAGCGCAGCCAACTTTGTGATAATCGGCGAGGCTGCAGGCA
>CAZZLA010000140.1:0-3930 GCA_964655035.1 uncultured Candidatus Bathyarchaeia archaeon
GTCAATCGTGGCTATGAACGTGGAAAGTTTTCCTTCAGCCTTAACCTCTGTAAGCACACAGCTGCCGTTCCTCGTGGTTTTGATGGATAATCCCGTAGGCGTTTTAAAGTTGTCTGGGGAAACAGCGTTGGCAATGGCGTCAGCAGTCTTCGCGTCGCCGTACTCAAGCTTTATCGTTGCTTCCAATTTCTTCGCCTTTCAACTGTTTTCCCACAAGCTCGTTGACGGTATTTACAAAGTTTTCAACTTGGTCTATTGGCACCTGGGCGCCTGCGGCTACGTTGTGTCCTCCGCCCTTCCCGCCGTACTTCTTGGACGCGACTCGCATGACGTCGCCGAGGTTGACGCCTCTGCTAAGCGCTGTGTCGGTGGTTCTGGCGGAAAATTTGGCGGCGTTCTCGGCTTCAATGTTCGAGAAGGCTATAAGCGGCTTCTCAGGGTTTTCAAGTCCAGAAACCAGTATGGACGAGATGGTGCCGATAATCTTCTCGTTAATGAAGGTCTCTCCGTACACCACGTAGATGTGCTCGAACTCCCTCATGCGTTCGGGCTTCTCCATCACCCAACCCAAGTACTTGCTGATGTTCCGCCTGTAATCCTCCAAAACACGGTTCGCCTCTTCCAGCGCTGAGGCTCTGTCGCCGATGCATATGGCTATGCCGAGGCTGGGCCTTTCCAAGCGTCCCGTGGAGTTCAGCACCACCGCGAATTCTCTGGCGTCCCGAAGCGGAGTCCACGGCTCCTCACGGTTTAAAACGTAAACGTTGCCTATGAGGTTCTCCACATCAGCGTGCAAGCCCCTTGAAATCAAGTAGTCCGCAAGCGCTGAGCACAACTTTTTCTTCTCATCCTCCGACAAGTCCCGCAGAGCCCGCCACCGCTCGCCGTCTTTGGGTTTGATGTCTAAGCTCGCCAGAAACGCTAGGCTCTTGTCTTCTTCCCCGCTTAAGCCCGGAATGAACGGGGTTGTCGTGGCTGCAAGCGCCCTGTGAATCGGACGCGTTTCCCTACCGAAAAACGTTAAGTCCTTTTCCACCGTAACCAGCTTCGCGTCTACGGCATCCTTCACTATAAGCGCGTTTAAGCCGCGGAGCTGTCTATCCTCGTTTTTGTCTTGCATGTCTCCTAAGGCACCGACAAGCGCTATGGGCGCCAAATCCACGTTCTCCGCGCTGACCGCCTTAGCCGTGAAATAAGCCACTCCGGAGCCGCTGACGTCGGTGGCGCCGTCAATACCATACAAATGCGGGTTCACCTGAACGAAATTCCCGTTTTCCACCTCGCCCGCTACTTGATGATGATCCAAGATGACGACTTTAACGTCTGGAACCTTCTCGTTCAGCAATTCCAAGTAACCGCTCCCAAAATCCGTTAGCACAACCAGCTGTGGCTTATCCGCCACAATTTCGCCTATGATCTTCTCATCAACCCACTGCGTCACCCTCAACCTGAACCGCGCGTCAAGCCTGAACAAGGCTTTGCCCATTATTCCTGCGGCTGCTACGCCGTCGGCATCTAAATGCGAGAAAACATGGATAAACCCGTCTTTCTTCACGGTTTCCAATATAGTCTCGGCGGCTTGTGTGGCTGAAGCTAAAAACTTTTCGGTTGGTGTTTGCTCTGTAGCCATGACGATTCACTCTTTGCCTAAAGGCGCGCTTGAGATTTAAAGCTGGCGCTGTCCTCAGAAAGGAAACTGGGAAAAATGTACCGAGGCTACGTGATGGATGCGACTTTTGCCTTGTACTTCCAATTCTTAGGTAGAACGCCTTCCCGCTTGTAATACCGTGAAAGCTTGTGAATTCGCGCTTCGATAACCTGCATGGAGCGTTTGTTATGCAAGTCCTTCTTGTTCTTGTCCATGTGAACCGCAAGCCCCTGCGCCGTCTTGATCAAGTTCGCCAGGTCTTCAGGCATCGACGGCACCATCCCAGCCGATTCCAGTATGTCGCTTATGCTCTTGCCAGTTATGGGCTTCACCAAGGGAATCGCGTACTGGTCCCTGAGAATCGTGCCTATCGCGCTGAGCGAGTGACCCTCCTTAGCCAATTTAATCACGAAAGCTTCAACTTCCTCGGGCTGGTACTTGCACCAGCTTGGAGGGCGCCTGCTAACAGGCCTTGTTGAATGGGATCTTCCTTTTTCCGTTTTCGGCATCTACACACCTTAGCACTATGACCCACGGTACACGAATATTTAAAACTAGTGGACTTTTGGAATTAAAAATTTTTGGTAAACATTCTTGGCCACTACTCCAATATAGACCTTTTTTGGAGGGTTCGCTAAAATTTTATCTCACACTTATCATGATCTTAAAACGGGAATCGTTATGTTAAGAACCATCGTAATATAAAGATCAATATCTGGCTTCACAAAAAAATACGCCACATGGATCGCAGAAGATCTTGAAGCAGATATCTATGACATGAGAGCGATTAATTTTGGAAAACTTTCCAAGTACGACCTGATTATTTTCAGTGGAAGCCTGCATGCTGTCGGAATAAACGGGTTGAAAATCCTCAAACAAAACTTGTCGCGGTTAGCTAATACAAAAATAATAGAATTCGCCGTTGGCGCCTCACCGCCAAGAGAAAACGTATTGGATGAAACAAAGAACAAAAACTTCTCCGCTGAAGAGCAGAAAAACATCATGTTTTATTATTTCCGCGGAGACTTCGATTACAGCAAATTAGACCGCGTTAACAAGATTTTGATGACGCTCTTAAAAGTGAAACTGAGCATTAAACGGCGCCGAACGCCTGATGAGAAAGGAATGCTGGCTGCGTATTCTAAATCATTAGACTGGGCCAAAAAGGAAAGCACAAAAGAAATCATTGAATATGCTCGGTCTCTTGGATAGCAATGCGCCCGTTTTCATACTCATGAGCCTTATTTGTACCATTCAGCGAATTTGAGGACAGCCTTCGCGCGGTGCGAAAAACCGTTCTTCTCTTCAAGAGTCATCTCCGCAAACGCCTTCTCACTTCCAGAAGGCCTGAAGATGGGGTCGAACCCGAAACCTGATTTGCCGCTTCCGATGCGCTCGTCCACAGTTATCTCTCCTTCGGCTTCGCCCTCAAAAACCACTGGCGCCTCCGCTTCGCTGTCACAGTATGCTATGGCTGAACGGAAAACAGCTTTTCGGTTTTCCACGTTTTCCAAAAGTTTCAGCAAGCCATTGTTGCCTATGGTCTGGTAGGCGTAAGCCGCGTAGGGACCTGGAAATCCCTTCAGCGCTTCTATGAAGAGCCCAGCGTCCTCCACGATAACGGGCAGGCAGCACCGCTTAAACGCTTCTTGGGCGCTTGACTTTGCGATTTCCACGAGGCTGTCGCTTTGGATTTCAATGTCCTTCACCCTGAGCATACCCACTGCGATGTCAAGCCCTGTCAGTATGCTGCGGGCTTCGTCAAACTTGTGAACGTTGCCTGTGGCGAAAAACACAACGCGGCCTTGCGACTGGAACTTCGCTTTACGCCTGTTTCCTCTCATCAACGTAGCGACCCCTCCGTTCTATTTCGCAGATTTTCTCAAAAACTTTTTCCGCGTCTTCCTCGCCCAAAACCGCGGAGTAACCTTTCAGCACGTTCTTGAAGCATTCTTCCGCGAACTTGTAATGCGTACTCTGCAACGCGCGTTTCATCAAGTGCAAATCCACCCCTCTCGCTTCCAGTTCCTTATTTTTCTCACCTAATCCGAAATCAACCAGAAAAATCTTGCCCTCGGCGCTTAGAATCATGTTGGACGTGGTCAAGTCGCCGTGGATCACTCCGTGCCGATGCAGTTTCCCAATCAACCCGCCAATCCTGATGCTTAACTCCTGCCTTTTCTTCCTTGAAACACCAGCTAAAACCTGCTTCACCTGCTTGCCCTCGACAAACTCCATCGTTATCGATGCATCCGTTATGTCCACAAGAAAAATCGTGGGAG
>CAZZLA010000141.1:0-3916 GCA_964655035.1 uncultured Candidatus Bathyarchaeia archaeon
ACTCTTTCGATTGAGCTTGGGTCATTCGAGTAAAACGTGTCATTCAAGTAGAAGCCAGAACCATTTGTCATTTCGCTCAGAGACGGTTTCTTAAACATGAAAAGGTGTCCGCCGTCGACAACCATCATAGTCATGTAACTGATGGGAACATGCTTGATTTCGTAGCGAACTGCAAGTTTCTGCGCCGTTTCAAGATTATCCATGTCAATCGAAGCCATAAGTCGACATTTGATGCCTTTCTTGCAGTATTTGTTGAAGGGATCATTTTGCAAAAGGTTGTTTACGCTTTGTGACGATGTAATGAATACTATGTCCTTTTTTGCTGTTTCCAAAACTTTCGTGATTTTTGCCCAGGCTTCTTCAGGATCTTTTATCACAACCGTTTCGCCTATGGGTATCCCGCTTTTCAGCTCGTCAATTCTCATTGCATAGTCTACGGCGCTTTGCCACATTTGAACGAAAAAGGCTTTGATAATGGAAATGAACATTTTGTCGTTTATCCATAAACCTTCATCTTCAAGTTTTAAAACTGAATTTTTTTCCCCAACTGGCGTGTATAAGATGGCTTCTTCGTTATCTTTGATTAGAAAACGCGGGAAACTGGCATCCAAGTTTAGGTGTCGGCATTTAACGTTCGCGTTTGCAGCGATATTTTTGCTTATGTGGTCCATTATCTTGAGGTTATCTCGTGAAATGTCCGTTATGAGTTTAAATTTAACATCGCGCTTCTGAGCTGGCTGTGTTATGAAATCGAAAACTCCAGCGACGTCCTCTTGTATCAAACCCAAGCTGGTTGTTAAGACTAAAACCTCTTTCTTAGACTCTTCAATCATGTTCTGCATTTTTGAGTGAATTTTCTTTTTCCCTGTGATAACCGCGAATTTCGCAACTGGATACTCGGATTTTGGTGCGCTAATGGCCCGCCAAGTGGACATGAGGCTTTCTTTTTGTTCATTTAAGCTGGAAATTTCGCTTTTTTTGGCGTTGATGAACGTCTCCAGAAGCGTTCCGAAGGGAACTATGGTGAAGCGTGTGGGTCTCTCCAAGGTTGCTTCTATGAAACCTTTTTCCTGAAGTTTCTTGAATGTTCGGTAGGCTTGCACTCTTTCCATTTTAAGCCTTTTAGCGACAAAACTCGTTGATTGAACACCGCTTTTAGCGAGAAACATGTAGACTTGAATTTCCCTTTTTGACAAGCCGAGGACTTGAAGAAACTTCGTTATGTCTTTTTCACTCAACTTTCAAGTCCCCCTCAAGAAACCCCATTGCATGGAGTAATCATAATTCTGCATTTTTAAATATATAACATTTAACGCTTTAACCCTTTTCAGCAATATCTGTTGTAGGTTACAGAAATCATAATTGAGTATTCTCTCTGGAACACAATCTTTAAGACTTTGTTCATCACACACTCTAAGAGACAGCGATTTGGGCGCGCGCGGTCTGCGAACGATTAGTAGAAGGACGTGACGGCGGACCGCTTATTTATGGAAGCGAATTGGGATAGGTAGCACGTTCCAATCAAAATAAGGAGAGTTAAAGGTGGCAAAAACTAAAACGATACTCGTAGTGGACGACGATAAATCCATACTTCGAACGTTCACTCGTATTCTTCAAAAGAACGGCTATGAAATTGACGCGGCAGAAACGGGAAAAGAAGCCGTAGAAAAAGCTGACACCAAGAAGTACGACCTGGCTTTGGTGGACATAAGACTCCCGGACATCGACGGAACAGAACTGCTTGCAAAGATGAAAAAACCATTGCAAAAAACAATTAAAATCATGATCACTGGTTTTCCATCGTTAGAAACTGGCGTCAAGGCTCTTGACGAGGGAGCAGATGCTTACTTGGTGAAACCGGTAAAACCCGAAGAACTATTGATGCTTATCGAAGAGAAACTGAAAAATAAAGAATAGCGGTCCCAAACCAGTTAATACCCGAACATTATTTGTCCACGTTTTCCGATGTCAACGTTGCCGACAAAAAAGATGGAGCTGTAAGCATGCAATCACAACGGCTTAAATAATTTCTGCTGCTTACCATCAAAGCAGAGTCGACGCAAAGCGTCATAATTAATCCAATTAAAAATTAGAAAATATTCTTCATTGAGATGGAGGTGAAAATTATGCCTAAAGTAGTTCATTTCGAGATTCCCGCGGACAACCCTCAACGCGCTGTCAAATTTTACCAGAAAGTTTTCAACTGGAAAATCGAGAAGTGGCAGGGTCCAATGGATTACTGGTTTGTAACAACAGGCGAGGATAAAGAACTAGGAATCAATGGAGCCATAATCTTCTCTGCTGCTCCTAAGGCATTTAAGAGAAGAGAGAACTTGAACGCGATAAATCTTTTGAATCGGCCATTTGCCTTAACTAGCATTGACGCAGAAATAGAAAAGGGGCATTTCAAAATAGAAAATGGGGTTATTTTTTCCTTTTCAAGAGGGTGCCGTTTTCGGATCGCACAAAAACTGCCGCCGCGATCGTGGTTGTCCACAAGCCGTTCTTGTCGCCTGCTGCCGACTGAGTTATGTTGGCTGTTTTGATTATTAGCCCGCTGGTTTTGAAAAGCTGCTTTCTTTCGTCCCACGCAGTTTCAGGGTCGAACTGAATTCCCATGGTTGTTGCAAGCATTGTTGCAGCCAAGTCTTCCGCGTAATCTCCAGCTGCCTCGTCTGTTTGCCCAAACGAGTGGTGCTCGGAAAGGTAGCCGTACTGGTTCTTGCGTGATGGGATGGCTACGCCTATGGATGAGGCGACTAAGCGGTGGGGCTCGTTGGTTGCGTTTCTGGCTAGAACCACGAAGGTGATTTCGCCTGGCTGCACCATTTTCAAGCCCTGTTCTCTTGAAACCATTTTGCATTCAGGCGGCACTATGCTTGAGACGTTTACCAAGTTGCAGTAGTGAATTCCTGCGTTTCTTAAGGCCAACTCAAAGCTTTGAAGTTGCTCTTTGTGTTTTCCGACGCCCTTCGTTAGGAAGAAGTACTTAGGTATCATTTTTCGTATCGCAAAATAGAGGTAGCGAATTGCTTAATTAGGCTTTTGTTTCAAGAAAGAATGATTGGTTGGTAAGAGAAAAGAATAACACTATCCTGAAAGTAATAGATTTGAGGTTAAAAATCTGTGGCACCCCATCAAAGCGTGTTCAAAGACGAGGCAAAACTCGACATAAACTATGTTCCTAGCCGCCTGCCTCACAGAGAAAAAGAACACCACTTGCTGATGGAATTTTTCAATTTCTTGCTTCGATTTCCAGAAAGGATGGCTCAGCGAGTTATCATAACGGGCGAGGTGGGCACGGGAAAAACCGCGCTCGCTCAGCGTTTCGGAGCGGACATAACTCGCGAAGCGAACAAGCGGAGCGTTAATTTTCGTTACGCACATGTTAACTGTCGTGAGTACCGCGGCAAACTCTTCCTTATAGTGCAGCATGCGCTTGCAGTTTTTCGTCCAAACTTCCCCAAGCGCGGCTACTCTTCAGAGGAACTTCTGAACACTCTTGTACAGGTTCTGGATGAGGAAGACGCTTATGTGATTCTGACTTTGGACGAGTTTGACGCGTTCATCGACCAGGAAGGTTCAGACGCCGTCTACAAGTTAACGCGGTTGCAGGAAATGAGGGCAGGCAAGCCTCAGCGCATATCGTTCGTATTCATCCTGCGAGATCTGAAAGCGACTGGACGGTTAGACTCCAGCGCGAGAAGCACTTTGCAGCATAACGTGATCAGTTTGGAACGGTACCCTAAGGACCAGCTTTTAGACATCTTGAACGGCAGGGTTGCCATTGCGTTTGAGCCTTCAACGGTGCCTGAAGATGTTGTTGACCTTGTGGCGGGGTTGGCTGTTTCCGAGAGCGGCAACGCCCGCTTCGCCATTGAGCTTTTGTGGCGGGCTGGAAAGTACGCTGACGCTG
>CAZZLA010000142.1:0-3875 GCA_964655035.1 uncultured Candidatus Bathyarchaeia archaeon
TTCACCTGCACATGCTGTGGGTGTCAGCTCTTGAAGGCTACACGCCGCGCTTCAACATCGTCTACTCCAACGAACCCTTAACGCGTAGACTCTTCACGGAAGCAGGATACGAGGTTAAGAGCATACGGTTCTATCAGAGAAAAATTTACACGTCCACTCTTGTCCGCGGGAAAATGCTTAAAGGAGAAAACTGGACAAAGCTTGTTCCAAAAAGCGTTGCGGATTTTATAAACGAGATTGATGGGGTTAACAGGCTTCGGGACCTATCGAGAACCGACGAAATCTAACTTGGCATTGTCAGGGGTCTTTTGCGGTCGGAGTTACTGCACGACAACTGTTTCTGTGGTTCGATTGTAAAGACGCCACGCCAAAAGGTAGACTGCGACCACAACGGCTATTCCTGGTATGACTGCAAGGGAGAAGGCGAGTAAAGCAATCAGGTTATTTGCTAAGTGAAGCGAAACAGCAACAAGATAAAACCTTAACGGTTTCTTCTTAGCTATCCCATAAGCGGTTATGGCCGCGCTGGAGGCGTGAAAAATCACGGCGGGTATTCTGGAAACGAAAGGCGCGTCTAAAGTGAAAACGTAAAGGGCAAACTCGGTTATGCCGAATCCCAATCCGGCTAGGATCGCCAAGGTCACAATGGACCTTTCAGTTTCTCCGTGACGATAAAACAGTGGAAAAACTTTGGCGAACTCTTCTATAAACGGCGCGAAAATGACGACTGAGCATATTTGGTCGTAGAAAAACGGCAAAGTCATGCAAAATGAGTCTGCAAATCCAGAGAAAAACAAGGTAAAAGGCACGCTTACAAGTATTCCTGAGATGAAAAAGAAGATTTTTTCCTTAATGTTAGGTTTATGAACAGGAATTACCGCTTTTTGCTCGTTTTCCACCCAAAAGACCTTTCGCAAGAATATCTTACGTGCTTACTTATCAGCGTTGCCGCTGCCCTGTGCGCAAGGTTGTTTTACAAGACTAGAATCCCGCCTTTATCGGGTCGATCGGTTTCATTATCTCCCTGAGAAACACAGTGGCGTACGAGCCTTTCAACAGCATGAAACTCAAGTCAGCTTGATACGCTCTCTGACTAGCGGTGCAGGCTGAAACGCTACGCAGCTTGAAGCCCTTGACGGGGGTAACAACCGCCCGCAATCCTCCTCCTCTGCTCATGTCACGTATAGCGTTGACTCTAAAATTTCCTGTTTGGATGCCTTCTTCCTCGAGAATTTGCCTCTCTATTTGCCCCATAACTTCTTGGGAAAGCTTTTGTTTGGTTCCGATGAGCGGTAGCGCAACCCGCATTCTGCCAGCGTCAACCAACTTGTTAACCTCTGCAACATTTTCTGAGTCTGCAAATTTAGCCGTATGGAACATAGGCAAGCCCGAACGCTCCACGTTCACCACGTAATCTCCAACTTCAGCCCTGCCCAAAGAAAAGCCGTTTTTGACTCTCTCACTTAAGAAACGATTAAACAGGAAAGACTGGTACGCCTGAACAAAAAGCGCCTGAAGCTTAACGGGCAATCGCCTAAAAGCCCCAACGAAATCCTCAGGGTTCTCAGCCAAATGCCTAAGCATTAGCCTTTCAAAACGGAGTTGTTTAGGAAAGTTTTGCAAAGCTTGTTTGAAGTCCCGCGTTGACTGCAGTTCTGTGCGTGCCTGTCTAGAAGAAGGGTGCTCGTGGACGCTTGACTTAGCCAGAAAAAGCATCGCAGCTCCTTCAAAGTTTCCTCCGATGATGGCTTTCCCCACCAAATGCGTTACAGGGCGTGTTGTTCCGAAACGTTGGTGCCCAAAAAAGTTTGGCATCCCACCAGTGGCGTCAAGCGCTCTGGCTGTTGCGGTTATTCGCTTTTCAACGGTTGATTCTGAACGGTTGATGGCTTTAATTTTTATGGTGAAGTTGTTGCCTAAAAGATAATAGGGCGACAGTTTATCACGGAAATATCCCAAGGGCCGGATTGCTATGTCCTTAATGCGGACCTTTGATGCGTCTTCCATGGAGCAGTTTTCGATTGTGATGTGCTGCGCGGTAACCGCCTTTGCATCTTTTATGCCTGCGATTTGAATCTGCTTTTGACTTATGCCTAGCTGCTTCGAGATGTTTCTGAGGGCTATGAAAGTGTCCCAGTTGCGCTTTACCAAAATGCACAACAAATACGGTTGCTTGGTGCGGGAAGACCCTAAAACTCGCAGTTCCCCAGCTTTTTCGACTAAGGCTTTGGAACCGTCAACAAGAACCTCCTCAACCACAAAATCATCCATAGCCTCCCGGATGACTCCGCCGACGCCCGCGGTTTCAGTGCCGTAGACCTCGATGCCTAGCTGCTCATCAATTTTCGGAACAGGCAAGTTCCATGCGCCTTTTTTACAGTAAAGGCAGGCTACCTGTTAGCCTGTCAACCTTTTCTGCGGGAGCGGGACCAATTCCCAAACAGGTAACCGTGTCCGGCGGAATCTCTGTGAGACCCCTATCAACAATCAGCGCGTTGGGCAAACCTAACTCTTTCGCTTGCTCCTCAAGCTCTAGAAGCTCTTTTTCATCCTTCACTTTAACCGCTATCTTACGTTGCCCTTCAAAGAGCCACGCTTCCCACCAGCCCCTGTGGCGATTATGGGCTTCCTGCGCCGCGGAAACCGCCGCGTGACCCGCCTGAGCGGCAATTTTTCCTTTACTAAGCTTCAAATCACTGCGAAAGACTATGACTTGTTTATACTCGAATTCACCCATTCGTGATCTTCCCGCCTTTTTCTAAGTTGTCCGCTTTAGATTTTAAGGATAACGTGTAAACTTTCACACATTTAAAAAGGTACACCCCTTTCATGTGGTAGTCATGCGCAGAAAAGCATCAGGGTATATACTCGATGCTAATCGGCTCATGCGTTTGCATTCGGAATTTACTCGTACGTAGTTGCATAGAGATACTGTTTATTCAAAAAGAGTAAGAGAGCCAAAATCGCAGTATGCTTTACCTGAATTTGCCTGCAAAAATGCTTTTGAACAGTTAAATGATAACGGGCAAGTTTATTACTACGCGGACAGCGTTCAACCAGACCTGATAGTAAATAAGAATCCCAACGCTCGTGCTGAGAGTATAGCACAACGTGAACGTCCTAAAGGCGGCGCCCCATTTTTTCATCGATAACAAGCCCGCAATCGAAAACAGCCACAACGCAAGTTCTATCCAATTGTTCAAATCCATGTAATCTCCGGGCAAAAGCAGCAGCATAAGAAGTACGTTGGCTACCGTCCACAGAACTATCAAGTATATGGTTAACGTGCGGTTAGATTTCACTGCTTCAGACATAGGTCGCCAGCCATTTGTCGATCTGTGTATAAATAATTTAGTTTACAAAAAAACTGCCTATTTTTACACATTCGTTCACGGGTTTGCTGGCAGGTAAAGCTTAAAGAAATACGCCAAAGTAGCAAACATAGCCGGCTTAGTCAAGATTTTAAGAAGCATCTGCCCCTGAAAATCTATCTCATCCGCGTTCCCCAAAGTTTTATCCAAGCCTATTCGGGCGCAGAACCGCAAAGCATTGTCCAGCTTTTCGTCGGAAAGGGAATCAAGAAACCGCCTAAGCCGGAGCATAACGCTGAAATCGAAACCCAGCGTTTCCCTGCAGCGTTTCTGGTAGGTTTGCAGGAAGTTTGCGGACATATTGTTTCTTTGCACTGCTTCCTCGACAACTTCTGCTGCTATTCCAGCGCATGTTAACCCGAATACCACTCCGCCGCCCGTGGTTGGCTTCACCTGCGAAGCCGCATCCCCCACTGCTAGAAAACCATTCGCATAAGATTTGGAGATTGGACCGCCTAAGGTTATGGGGTGAAAAGTCATCTGCGTGATTTTCGCTTTGGCGAG
>CAZZLA010000143.1:0-3866 GCA_964655035.1 uncultured Candidatus Bathyarchaeia archaeon
TGAAGCGGCAAAACCGGATGCGGAACTTCAAAATCTATTGATTTCTCTCGCTGAAGATGCAAAGAACCAAGTTGTAATAATAAGTGGACGGAACAAAGAGGCTTTAGAAGAATTCTTTGAGGATGTTGACATAGGGTTAGTGGCTGAGCATGGTGCGTGGATTAGAGATGACAGAGGTAAATGGGCGACAACAGGCGATTATAAGACGGATTGGAAAGAGACGACAAGACCTATTCTTGAACGTTTCAAGCGCAGGACCCCTGGTGCTTTGGTTGAAGAGAAAGATTTCTCGTTGGTGTGGCATTATCGGCGGGCAGACCCCGAATTATCGGCGGTTAGGATTGCCGAGCTGAAAGAAACGCTTTATTTTCTAACTGCAAATCTGGAGCTCGATGTTGCTGAGGGAAACAAAATTGTGGAAGTGAAAAACGCGGGTATAAACAAAGGTCACGCAGCCATGAAATGGATGTCCAAGAAGAAATGGGATTTCATGTTGGCGGTTGGAGACGACGTCACAGATGAAGACCTTTTCAGCGAGCTTCCCGAGTTCGCGTATTCTATTAAGGTTGGGTTAGCACCGTCGAAAGCGAAATTTCAGGTTAGATCGCAAAGAGAAGTGAGGTTACTACTGGAGAATTTGCGAGATGCAAAAGCAAAACGCGTGCTTTCTCGAGAATAATTGTTTCACGAGCAAGTGCAAAGAAGCAACACAGCTTTTATGTGATTAAAAGTGGTTACAGCATTTCTTTTAATGGACATTACTATTTTTTGCGTTTTTTGAAATAGACAAATAGGCCTGCACATACAATAGCAATTGCAAAAACTAGCGCTTTTTGAAAGCTTATTTCTTTTGTGTTCAATCCAATCGTAAGAACCGGGCTGTCTTGAGAAGAAAAGTAAGTCACAGATTGACTTGACGGTGAAGGTGGGGACTCTGATGGGGAAAAGCTTGGAGAAGGGCCGGATGAAGTTTGTGGAGCGTCTACGGTGAAGTAAACGGTGGCGGTACCAACTGCCCCAGCAAACCAGGCGTGTGCAACAGCTTTCAAGGTGTAATTGCCGTTAGGCAACCCCATGAACATTTCAACTCCCTTTAATTCAAGGTCGCTTGGGTGCACTCTGTTTATCACCCCTGAATAATTTGTTCCCTCAAGCCAAAACTCGATAAATTCCACTCCGCCAATTGGAGCGACCGCTGAAATGTTAACCATAACGTTGTTTGTGGTGTAAGTGGCGCCGTTTTTCGGCGAAATTATTGAGACTGAAGGCGTGCTGGCTACTTTGAAGTACACCCAATCAGATGAGCAACTTTTTCCATCCGCGTCTTTTACATAAACTACCAGACTATGTGAACCCTCAATTAACCTTGTTAGAGTCGTGTTTCCCGAGATTGTAACGTTTGCTTTGTTGTCCAAAGAATAAGCCATCCATGAAACAGGTTTGTTCACCTTGAATCTTAAAGGAACATCTTTTGTTGCTTCATTCAAGCCTTTCTGGTGCAATCCTGACGCAGGCGACAGTATTTTAACGGTGATGTCTGCGTTAGATGTTGGTGGAGGAGATTGTAAAGGCGAAGGCAATGGACCACGGAAATATGGTTCAGATGATTCTGATGTGTTTGAAACGAATTTATATTCGTCGTTTGTGTTGTTCACAAGTTCGTTATTGAAAGCTTGGTTGGATGATGAGTCGTAAAATGAAAGGCCGTAATAGTTAGCCTGTATGTAATTCTCGCGTATTTTGTTGCTTGTGCTTCCAGAGAGGCAGACGCCCCAATAATTGCCACTCATGTTGTTTCCGAAAACGTTGTTTTCGATTGAATTTACTATATTTAAGCCATGGGCACCGTTGTTTGTTATGTTATTCTTTGAAACGGTTATGAAACGGGAACTGAACGCGATTACTATTCCGCTGCTTGGGTTATCAATTATTTGGTTTTCAGTGACCGCGCTGGATGTGGGATTGTGAGATATTTCATTCCCAGAGAGAGTTACTGACGAAGAAAACGCGATCCTGATTCCGCAGTCTCCGTAGTTGCTAATTATTTGGTTTTTTGAAACTATAACTCTAGAAGCGGATTCAATGTTAAGTCCAGCAAAATTGTTCACTGTGAGATTGCCGCTGATATTGGAACCCGTGCAACCATAAAGGTACACGCCGCACATGTCATCATAAACAGGGAAACCCGATGGCCCCAATGGTGGAAGTACACCGGTTACAATTCTTCTGCCGCTGTTCTGGATAGTGAAGCCGCTTATTTCCACATTGATGGCGGCAACCGTTACAACGTCGCCAGTGGAGTTCCCGTCAATTATTGAAGTTTTGTTTTCACCCCTGAGCTTTAATTGTTTGTTAACGACAACATGCTCATAGTAATTTCCAGCCCGCACGTGAATTGTGTCCCCAGATGATGCCACGTTTATTGCCGCTTGTATGGAAGAAAAATCCGCCTCTGACGAGTCATCGTCCACAGTCCATGTTGTGTTTTCAGCCCGAGCCAGATTAGTTGAGGCTGAAGCGAAAAGGCGTGAGACGACAAGTATCAGAATGAAGCCTAAAGCTGTTTTGCGTCCAGCTTGGATTTTCATCTCAAGCACCAAAATATCATTACCTTTTTACATGATAAAAAAATTTTTGTAAAGGTTTCTTGACTAAACTTTTTTTTCTTAGTCAAGATTTCTTGACAAACAAAATCTGGGACGTAAGAACACCTACACTGTACCAAAAGGTCGTATGCAGAAGGGGCATTAGCTATGTTTTTTGCCAACTTTTGCCTTATAGACGGAAGTGCCTAAAGTTACGCCTATAACGAGCAATAGTGGAAACATGAAACTTGGGAATTCTGGAAGCACCCAAACATTTGAACTCGTCATTTTCACTATGTCCGCCTTTCTGATAACTTCATTTGTATCTGGATTGATAAACGAATGCACACGATACATGTCAACAAGTACCCCTGTTTTCCTGTCGAAATAGCAGTCTCCGCTGTCTTCAGAGCTGTTCCATAAAAGATGGCTTATTTCTCTCTTGCCATCTGGGTAATTCCACACTAATGGTTCGTTTATTGTAAACTGAACCGTTGACACCTTGTCACCTTCGCCAAGATTAGCAGTGCGAAAAGGAACGCCTGCAAAGCCTGAGCTGAAGTCTAAATTTTTTTGTCAGATCTGTTTGTCCGTTGATTCGGTCTTCGCTTCCATTATAGTAATAAAGAGTATAAATATGAGAAATAATCGGTCCAGAAACACCCGTTATTTCGATACTCACCAATTGGGTGTTATTCGCCTCGAATGGGGGCACGTAAATGACTGCATCTGGGTCGCTGGAAGTAAATTGTCCGTACATAGTATAGTAGAAAACGTCACCTTTGGTCACTCCAGGGTCACGGTCTGTGCAGAAGTTGCTTATGCGCCTGCAAAGCAGAGAAGAAAGAGCAGTAGAATGATGGTGGAGAAACCGCTATTCATGTTTCGTCAATACGTATCTATGTGCTTTGCAGTTTTATGAATTATGGGCTGTTTGCTCAACGACTTGAGCCGTGAGGCTGGGAAATTGTATTTAACTTGTTTGCGGAGAATATAACTGTTGAAGTGTTATGCCGACGAATTTGCCTCCTGAAGCTATGGATAAGTGGGAAGAGGTTGAGGCTGCCCATACTCCCAAAGAAAAAATGAAGAAAATGCAGGAATTCCTAAAGTATGTTCCGCAGCACAAAGGCACAATGAAGCTGCGCGGTGAAATCAAGAGGAAGATTGCGGTTATCCGCAATGACTTGGAAGACAAAAAGCGGAAGGGCACAGGCAAGAGCAGCGGTGGACCAAAACTTTTCATTGAAAAAGAAGGTTCGGCGCAGATAGCGTTGATCG
>CAZZLA010000144.1:0-3858 GCA_964655035.1 uncultured Candidatus Bathyarchaeia archaeon
CGATCGCAGTAGTCGGGCTAGTAATCATCCTGATGCTGCGCAAAAGGTAAGCGAACCGCAAAAGACAAACAATCTTCCCCCTCTTTTTTCGGGGTCACATATAAAATGATCAACAAAAAGGAGAAAAAATCAGGGGCTGATTGGGCTCTGCGAAAATTAATCTTAACAGCGTCAGCTGTTGGCGATTGCAAGTATTCTCCCAAAATTCTGTTTGCAGATCCCAGGCAAACCCCCAATTTGGTAAGGTACATTTTCTTCTAGCGCTTGCCTTCCTATTCATTTTGTCGTTTACTAAATTTCAAAAATGCTCTATAGCATGTTCTTCCCCTTCCGCCGCTTCCTAAGCAAGCATTTTCATGGTAGACTTGCTGTGTAAAATGCATATTCTTTTTTAAACAGGATGCGCCTCGTATGTGTTACCGTCAATAATAGCTTGGTAAAGTAGAATGCAAGCAGTTCCGTCGGTCCTTAAGAAGCATGAGAATGCGCTGTTGAAGTTGTTGCCGTTAGTGGCTTTTGCCGTGCCTCTCTTGTGGCTGTATCTGCTGGACGCAAGCTCTTTTGAACTGATGTGGAAAGGCAGAACTTTCCAGATGTTTTTCGTGTGGCTGATGGCTTTAGAGTTGATCCTCGGCTGGGAAAACTTCCAGCCAAGCCGCATCACAAAACAGTTTTCCCCTAAGACGCTCGCGTTCATTGCCGCACTCATGCTTCCTACGGTGTACGTGGTATTAGCTAACTATCTGGGATTGAACATAATTATCTCTGAGGCGTCTCGGCAAAGCGGTGTCACATGGTGGGATTCGATGGCGCTCTCAACCGAGTACCTCGTCTTCACCGCGCTCTTCTGCGTCATGGTCTACATACAATTCGGAAAAAAAGGTTTAAAGGACTTCTCAGTTCCCGCCGTCTTCCTCGGCATAGTCGGAGCCCTGTACACAATCGACAACGTCTTCCCTTACGGGCAATTCACACCGTTCCAGCTGCTCGTCCCAACCACAGCCAACCTTGCCGCCTCCGTTCTTAACCTGATGGGCTACCAAACAAGCTTAACAGCCGCAGGCGCCATGCCACGCCTAACCGCAACAGACCCTGCGAATCCCATGCGAACAGCCACGTTCGATATAGCGTGGCCCTGCGCAGGCATCGAAAGCTTGCTCATCTTCACCGTCGTAGCCTTGTTGTTCCTTAAGCGGATGCCAATCAGCTGGAAAGCCAAAATAGGCTATTTTGCGGTGGGCGCCGCTGTCACCTACAGCATCAACATCCTAAGAATAGCCACCATATTCACAATAGGAATGAACGGCGAAGACGTGCAAATGTTCCACTTTTATTACGGTCCGCTTTACTCAATCACATGGATCGTGTCGTATCCCCTGCTGATTCTAGGAAGCCAAATCCTATGGCGAAAAATCGCCAGCAAAAACTCTCCTGCGGCTAAGAAAGCTCAACCGCCTCAGCCAAACCCCGCTTAATCAATATCTTCGCGTTCTCAACAGGCACAGACCCAACGTCCTCAGCCAAAAAAGGCCCATAAGTCTTCATGTCCGCGCCTACCACCGCCGGGATATTCTTCAGAAACCTCAAGATAACCCTTTTGTTGGGCTTGCGAGCCTCAGTCACGGCTACTTCAGAAATCTGGCCCTGCAAAAGCTTCTTAGCAAAACTGTGGTAAGCTTCAACGAAAGAAAGGAAACCCTCAAACAATCCGGCTTCTTCAGCCGCCAGCAAATTCGAAGGCACCTTCTGGCTCTCCGTCAGTAAACGCACCAGCTTTCTGTACCGCGCCCACACCAACTCGTCAACCATATGCTGCACCTGCGTTATCTCACGCTCGAGAAGGCGCGCTTTCACGCCTTTCTTGTCGAGCATCCTGCTCTCTTCCCTAATTCTCCGCACGTAATCCGCCAAGCGCGCATAAAAATCCGAAGATAAGCTTCCCAAATTGTCGTTTTCGACTTCGAATCGCCATACAGCAAAAAGTTCCTCATACATGCTTAGCTCGCCACCTCAGCCCTACCCCTGCAAATCAGCAGCACAGCCGCGGCTGTCGGAACCTCCACCGTTTTACGCCTGTAAGGACCCAACACGTTTCCCCCCAACCTAAACTTTGGCGCACCAGAGACAAACACTTTCACTCCGCCCTCTTTAAAGGCTACTGCCTCCTCAAACGGGTCAAAATCCTCAAGGCGCTTGAGTGGAAATTCGATTTTCTTCATGCCTGTTTTACCGTGCAGAGTGCCATTCATCCTGATCAACCGGTGCGTGTCCGTTGTGACAACCGTGTCGATCTTTGAGGATTCAAGGTCCTTCACGTACTCAGCCAGTTTCCGCCAAGTGCCAACGCTAATTCCTGGAACGCTCTCCCATAAACCCTCGTCTATACAATTGCTCAAAACTAATCTTTTTTTGGTAAAAATAATATTACTTATTGCGCGTTTCAGCCCAATATTCTGAAGGTCGTCCACTGTAGCAGCTGAAATGAAATTTCGCATCCCTTGTTTTATGCGTTTGTTCCAAGCGAAATCACACAAGAAAAATTTTTCAGATGTTTTTTTCCCTTTCTGTCCTTTTCTTCCTCTGTTCGATATTGTCAAGCCTAATCCAGTAACATAATCAACTATTTCTTTACGAGCCATGGCATCCAGCGTCTTAGCCGCTTCGTTCTCAACGTGAACGTGGTATCCACGATGGCCAGAAAAGAAAACGTGCACTTCTTTATCTGAAAAACCGAAATCCCTTTGCAATATGTCTATGAGTTTTGTAGTTTCTTCTTTAGCAGAATCCAAGCATTGTTCACATACCCAAGTTTTGGTATCAAATTTTTCACCACCACACTTAGAGCAGTGCTTAGGAGGCTCTCCTTTATCCGTAAGACCACACGCTTTGCAGGTCCATTCATCGTGGAGTTTATCGCACGACGTAGGAATGTGGTCAGCGTCTATGTCAAAGACCAAGTCGGCGCCAAGCCAGCCCTTCTTGTCCATCTCGGCTTCAGGATTTTCGTAGTAAGCACAAGAACGGTAAACATCTGAGGGCACCACCTCGCCGAGAAACGACTTAAAATCATTGATGCGTGCAAAAACCTTGTGACGCAGCATTATTCGTCCCTTAAAAAGCAGAAAACCGAGTTCTCTCTGGCCAAGCAGAGTTGGAGAAGGAAAAGCCGTGGAGGGGGCATTGTAGAATTCAGAAAATTTTCCATAAACGAAGTCACTGGAAGACACAGTCACTTTCTCCTCTGCCCCTGCTTTACCGCGTAGATGATTTCACGTACCCAAATTTAACGTTAACCTCTCGCCAAACATTCAAGATGGTTAAAGCCCCAGCACCTTGCTCCAGCCATCAAGAACGTGCAAGGGATTAAAGGAAACTCCTCCGAAAGAAAGCACAGCCATCATGAAAATTAGCCAGAGCATAGTGACTTCCCTCTCTCTTTTCTGCTGAGGAATCAACGCGTACACAAAGAAGAAAGGCAAATACCAAATTTGAAAGTAAGGCATCGTAAAAATCGGTGCCAAAATGAAAATCGCAGAGAGGGAAAGTAAGGGGTTCCTCTTAAGCATGTAAACTGCAAAACTCAGAGTCACAGTGAGAGTTAACAACACCGCAAATGACTGCGTCGCCCAAGGTAGCTGCGAGTGGGAACTAAAGGCATTAACACCATTCAGCACGAAGTCGTAGCTCTTCGACCTGATTACAGAAGGATCTGCCTTGAGCTTCTCTATATTATCGGACAGCGGAGCGGTAAAGGGATGATGCACAGAGACGTGTCGGTGTTCCTCCTCATTCCACTCAAAGAGAGGGAAATCGGTGACCCAGCAAAACTCAAATCGTTCTGGATCAGCACTCTCTGAA
>CAZZLA010000145.1:0-3807 GCA_964655035.1 uncultured Candidatus Bathyarchaeia archaeon
GTTGTCTAGGGACTACGGACTTTTGAAAGATGATTTTGAAAGAGTAAAATCACAAAATCAGCAGTTATCATTATTGAATAGTACCACGGATAAAAGCCTGAAATTTCTCAGCAACATTGTCCAAACCGACCTTTCAAAGTATCAAGTAACCTTGCTCAGCCGTACCGTTGAAGACCGCTCAGACCTAGGGAACACTGTCGAGGAAATTTTCAAATACTCCCTCGTGGACGGCGACAGCAAAATTGACCTGGTTTTAAGGTTCAGGAACAATCATTTTTCGCTCTATCAAATTTCCATATTGGAGGGCTTTCCACCGTATGCCCCAACCTATGTTCAGTCTAAAATACCCGATATTGTAAATGTCACCCGAGACCTAATTGAAAGATACAAATCGGTTGCAAGTGACCCTTACTTAGAAGAATTCAGCAAAGTCCTATCAGCAGTAACTGAAACAAACACTGAGGTAACTATGGGTAACACTAAGTTGCGAATAACAATTAATGGCGATAACGCAGAAGTCACACTACTATACACGGCAAACGGTTTTGACTTCTCAGCTAAAAGCTTACGCTTAGTGTTTCAGAATCACGCCTTACGAGAGATAGTTGACGATTGGTTTCTCTATAAGGTTGATGGCACCCAAGTAAATGTCTATAGAGAAGAGGCAGTGCAAATTGCAAGAAACGCTGCAGAAAATTTTGAATGGAACGCAAGCGGAGTACGAGTATCCAACTTTAACGTGCTTAACGAACCAGTTTCAGCATTGTTCTTTCCTCATCCCAGAACAGAACCACTGACCTTAGTTCCCTACTGGTACATAACATTATATCTTGACATGGAATACCCCGGCGGAGTTAGCAGCATAACCGTTGGAGTATGGGCGGATACAGGAGAGGTCGCAAACATCAAAGCGCTAAGTAGTCACGTACTCACATAATTTAAAAATGGAAACAAACTTAACACCAGAATGGATTCACTAGCTCATGCTTTGCAGCGTGGGTTCTTATGAACATAAGAGTTCAAGTATCTTTTTTACAACGTCGATGCCGGATATTACGCCTGCTAATTTCTTGTCTTTGTCAAGTATGAACACGTGATCTTCTTGTTTTTCCATCATGAACTGGGCAACTTGTACATAGTGGCATCTTCACCTATAGCGCGCGCCCACCTCAGAAAGCCGATACTTACCCCTTTCCGACTGCTCAACAAGAGTTGCAAGCTCCTTTAAATGGCAACTCATCAAACCCGTATCCTCTATGCCAACAGCGTTCTGAACTTCCGTAAAAGACGCTTCACCCCGCTCCTCAAGAAAAAGCAAAATTTGCCAACGCACCGGATGCTTCAACGCTGCAAATATCTCGTCATACCCGTCAGCTTCAGCCAACCTGGCGCACCTGACACCTTTGTCGACGCTCAAGGGCATAAATGTTTTCGTGAAGAAAAACTGGAAAAACCCAGCACTTCGCACAGTGCCCTTAAAGTAAGTGAACAACGTTATTACTTGTATGGCAAAACTGTATTTTCTGGGTGGAGAAAACGTGGCAAAACGCGACTCCAGAGAAATCAACGAAGCCGCCTTCAATGATGCGGGCGGAGCTCCAGCCGTCGTGGTTTTTCCATGGGCTAGGTCATCGTTCGATCAGACGTATAAACGCGGGAAACGGCTGTTTAACTACTTCAGAAGCCTCGGCGCATGCACCGTTAACTTCGCAAGCTACTCGGATAAATTGGAAGAAATCACCAAAAGAGTCGAACGCTCAGACCTTATTTACCTGACTGGCGGTCTTGCAAGCGTTTTAGTTGAGCGGCTAAAAAAAAAGAGCGTAGACCAGCTGCTGCGCAAGTACGAAGGCGTTGTCGTCGGAAGAAGCGCAGGCGCCTTAGCGCTGGGCAAAAGATGTGTGGTTACAAGAAACAGGCGCAACCCCACATCCGAAATGATCAGCGGCATCGGGCTAGTGGACTTCAGCGTGAAAGCCCATTATAAGCCTTCAAAAGATGAGGCGCTGAAAATTCTTTCGAAAAAAGAGACAATATACGCCATACCCGAACGTTCCGCGCTCGTCTATGATGAGGGGGCTCTGTCTTTCATGGGCGACGTTTATCTGTTCCAGAACGGAGAAAAGACACGCGCTGACTGAACAAATATTCCTCAATTTACATCTGGACCATTGCAGGACCACGTAAAACCCGCAAATAATTTAATACCGCAACGCACCTTGTATAATTGAGGTTGATCCTTTGCTCTCCGCATGTGTCTTAATAAGAACCACGCACGGCAGATTCGAAGACGTCGTCGAATTTCTAGGTCAATTAAAAGGCGTTAACCGAATCTTTCCAACCCTTGGAAGATACGACGTAGTAGTGGACCTTGAAGCCTCCGACCTTAGAGCTTTAGACGCCACAGTGCTGAAAATGGGCAAGTTCGCCGGCGTAGTATTCACCGAAACCCTCGTAGAAATAAAAGACAGAGAGGAAGAAAAATGCTGAACGCCTGCATACTGCTAAAAATCGTTCCCATCAAGGCACACGACATCCTGGACCAAGTCAGGGACATCGTTGGCGTAAGAAAAGCCTACCCCACATACGGAAGGTTCGACATAGCCGTATTCGTTGAGGTAGAAGACTACAGAGAGCTAAGAAAAGTTACAACCAACATAAACGGAATCGAAGGCATAAGAAGCACAGAAACGCTACCTGAAGCCTAACAGCCTACCTTCCACGCTTTTTCCTGCGCAGCTCCAGACCCAGCCTGACTAGCGCAGCCTCAAAATGCCTGAAGCTGTACCCTTCAACCGCGTTCTCGCCCCAAAACTCCTTAAGCCTCTCTAACGCTTCTCCTCCTGAAGTCAGTATCTCCAAGTTTTTTGCCGCCGAGATCTCAATGGCTGTGGGCTCTGGATCCGCGTTTCTCCATATTCCCCTCAGCTCCCGAAGAAAAATCTTGGTGGTAACGGGCCCGACGCCTCTAAACTCTTGCAGTCTTCGCTCTAAGTCTCTTGGGTTTCGGCTTGCCTCGTCCAATTTCCGGATTTCGCCATCGTATTCTTCTAAGAGTTTTCTGGCTACGCCGAGGACGTATTCTGCTGTTATTCCATCGTAACGTGAGTATCCGCCGCGCCCATGAATTTCAATAAGAGCCATTTCGTCGCTTGAGGCGAGCTTTCTGAGAGACGTTAATCCCGCCTGCTCATAGGCTCGGTAGGTTTTCTTGGCTATGCCGGTGGAGATTCTTGCTCCAAAAAGAATTGACGCCAGAAGCCATTTGAACGGTTCCTTTCTAACGTCTATTCCAAGCTCGTTAGAGTAAAGCTGTCCATATTCCTTGAGCAATTCATGAAGGTTTACTTCGGCTTTTTTAGGAGAACTGCGTTTTCCGACACGCTGCTTGTTCGCCATTAAATTAACCGCCGTCACGTGATCATTTCATCCGTTGACTTCCCAAATTCCGTAATCTTCCCCTTAGCATGATACTAATTGCCGGTTGATTATGGCACTCCTTCTTTTGCGCAGTAATAGTTGCCGCTGGCGCGAATAAAAGCCGGACATTTTCCATCTTGACAACTCTCCAGCCATCGGCAAGGCAAATTAACCTCCTGAACCCTGCGCATAAATCTGTACGAACCGCCATTGCGGTTTTTCATGCCTGAAAAATTGTTCAATGACATTTCCACATAAGACACCTCAAAACAGTTTTTTTCTTGTTTAATGAAATGGCGGGTTGAAGTTATTAAAAATGTGTTGGAGTGTCTAAGCAACAACAAAAGCAACGGTTAAGATGTAAGTGCGTTTTATTCTGGGTGTGGC
>CAZZLA010000146.1:0-3763 GCA_964655035.1 uncultured Candidatus Bathyarchaeia archaeon
ACCTAGGTCTTGGAACCTGCTGGATTGGCGCGTTCGACGAGGGTGAAGTCAAGAATCTGCTGGAGGTACCTGAGAACGTCAAGGTGGTTGCGTTGACGCCTGTGGGGTATCCAGCGGAGAAAGAAAGGTTAAGAAGCAAGCTTGCCAGAAAGTTTGTTGCGGCGGACAAGAGAAAGCCGATTGAAGAAGTGGTTCACAGGGAAAAATGGTGAAGGGTGAGTTAGCGTGAGTGGTCTTTGGCGTATCAGCGCGCATTTAGAGCATGCTGGAAAAGCGAGGAGGATTAATTACAGGGTGGATAAGGTGTCGGAGTATGCGTATCCGAGTTTGGGTACTATCCTTTTTTGGTGTAAAACTGCTTGTGAAGAGTTGCTTTCAGATTTGGAGAAGAAGCAAGCTGACGAGAAAGATGTGGAGTTTGTGAAGAGGGAAATCGCGTTTCTTGAGGGGAATCAGGCGGATTGGGAAGCTAACCACAAGAAATGATGATTGGTGACCTCGTCCAAATGCTTTGCAGGCGAAAAAGGGACCCGCGGGTTTAGTGGTCGCCTCTTTTTGCTTTAGCTTTATTGCTTATTTGTCGCAGGTAAGTGCCGAAGCCGTCGTATTCGCTTTTTCTAGATTTAGCTTCGTTGCTTATGCGTCTGAGGTTGATGTCAAAGCCTTCATATTTGCCTTGATGTGCTTTTGCGAGATCGCTGTCGCTTTTTAATTTTATTTCCATAATTGCTTTCCCAGCAATGGAATAGGGTTCATGTGGTATAAAAGTGGATAACATCATGAAATCTCTTTGTTTTTGTCCTTTTTTTAGTTGCCAGGTCATGAATGAGTTGCAATTGCTTAGTTGGGGGGCTTCGGGGGTGGGAAGGGGAGAATTGGATGATAAAAAGATGGGGGCTGGGTAGTTTTAAGGGCTGTAGGTTTATGTTATTTTAGCTTTGGAGCTTTAAGGTAGATGTGGAGTTGTCCCTTTTTCACCTTGAGCTTTATGTCTTTGCCCACGCTTCCTATGGCGGATGTGGCTAGCAGGTTGCGTATTCCTGCTTTCTGGACGCCTAAAGCGAGTTCGGCGGCGTCCTTGGTGAGTGCAAGCTCAAGATGGGTGATTTTCCAGTTGGAGGGGTCGATTACGACTTCTTTCACTTCGCCTACGGTCATGTTTTCGCAGATGACTTTTTTCCAGCGAACGTCTTTGTACTTGATTGTCATTTAAACCACAGCATTCCTTTTGTTCGGTGAGTAAATAAAAAAGTTATCATTGGCGTGGGCGTGATTGAGTTTATTTTTTAAACATAAAATATTAATATGGATTAGTTGGTACTGTGGGAAAGTGGCGTGAGCCATTAATTAAAATAACTCGGCGTATTTGGGGGTTTCAATATGAGGCAGGGTTTGGGTTCTGAACATCCTTTATGCGACAGGATTCAGCTTCTCATGGTGGTCCTGTTCTTTGTGGTGTGGGGAGTTGATTCTTTGGGTTTCTTCGTGTTTGGGTATTCAACTGTCTTTTTTGAAGCAGCTGCTTTTCCGCCGCTTTTTGCGGGAACGATGGTGGCTTTAGCGCTCAGCGTTTATCTTGTGTCGAAGTCTCATAAAGCGGTTTTAGAACAAGCTCGCGATCCGCCTATGCTTGTGGATTCGGGCGTGTACGCGTGGGTTAGGCATCCGATGTACCTTGGAATATTGCTGTTTTGTTTGGCCTTCATTTTCGTCAGCGTCTCGCTTGTTTCATTCGTGATTTGGATTGCGTTTTTCCTCTTCTATGATAGGATGGCAACGTATGAGGAAAAAAGCCTAATCGAGATACTGGGCGAACCGTACATTGCGTATCAGAAGCGGGTTTCCAAATGGCTTCCGGGTTTATGTTGAGGATGAATGAGCTGCCTGAGAGAACCTTTTCTTGGAAGGATCATGCGCCAGGAACCGTTTCAAGTGTTCTTTTTATCTCGCAAATCATCGTTGGCGTTTATCTGCTGTCTGAGGTTTCGCAAATTCAGGTTTTGGCGTATGTTGGGGTGGCGCTTTACGTTTCTTCAGGCATGATTCTTGGTGTGCTTCCAGTGTTTGAGTTTCGCAAAAAAGGCGGGGTGAAAAAGGGGCAAAGTTACGTTCACACCACTAAGCTTGTTGACACGGGGATTTACTCGGTTGTTCGTCATCCGCAGTATGTGACTTTCATAATGTGGGCGTTTTCCGGCATGTTGCTTTTTCAGCACTGGATTGTTATCCTGCTGGGTGCGCCTATCATCCCGTTGACGTACATTGATTTAAGCAGGGAAGATAAAGCCTGCGTGGAGAGGTTTGGAGCGGACTATGAAGCTTACATGAAAAAGGTTCCGAGAGCAAACTTTTTACTCGGTATAATACGTCGATGCAAAAAGTGAGAGAAGGGTGTGTGGAACTATTTTAATTAAGGTTTGCGTTTAATATTATGGCGGGGAAGGAAAATGGCAGAACCTAAAGACTTGGGGAAAAACAATTCAGTTGCTATGAATAGTGCATCTGATCAAATCGAAGGCGAGTCCGTGCGTTCGCTAAACATAGCGAAGGTCATGACCTCTGAGGTTCTTACAATAAACCCTGAACGCACATTGCATGAGGCGGCCCAGCTAATGGGTGAGAAACATATTGGAAGCTTGATTGTGATGAAATATGACACGCCCGTCGGCATAATAACCGAAGGAGACCTGCTAAACGTTGTGAGCAACGGAATTCCGCTACAAAGAGACTGGATACGTAGCAGTCCCAGCATACGCAACCAAAAAGTCGAGAAATTCATGTCTTTCCCACTCGTTAAGATTTGCGTTGAATACACTCTCAAAGATGCAGCTAGGATTATGATCGAAAAGAGAATACGGCGCCTTAGCGTCTGTGACTCAGGAAATCTTGTTGGAATCCTAACCACTTCAGACATGATCGGCAACCTACCTCAGGTTCCCGAAACTATGAAGCCATGGTTTGAAGTTGACCACTTCATGAGCAAGCACGTAGTAACCGCTGATGAGAGAACGCTTTTAGAAGACGTTGCAAAAATAATGGCTGAAAAACACGTAGGCAGCGTCATCGTAACCAGTCAAGGAGAACCGAGAGGAATTTTCACTGAAAGAGACCTGCTCACAAAGTTTTTAGCCCAAGACAAATCTTTGATCGAGGAGGTAGGCAACGTATGCTCATCACCGCTTATTACCGCACCTGTAGGAATAAGCGCTCATGAAGCAGCGGCAATTATGGTTGGAAAACATATAAAGCGACTGCCCATCACCAAAGGCGACAAGCTGATAGGGGTTCTCTCCGCGCGTGACCTGGTCGAGGCATACGCAAGAGGCTAAAGCATTTCAGACATGTAAAACTTAATTCGAATCCCCAAAACCCAAAATTGAATTTTAATCAGTTATTATGAGACCGAAGCTGCTTGCGAAAAGAACATAAAGCGCGCGCGCTAAATGATCTTCGCCGCTTTGGGCTTAACCGCGGTGATAGCAGGCTTCATAGGCGCCTACAAACATAAGCTACGTCCATCTTACGCGGTGTACATGCTGCTGATTTGGATGCTAGCCGTCTCCACAAGCTTTTGGATAAGCATTCCCAGATACGTGCTGAGTATGTTTCCCATGTTCATGCTTTTCGCGCTTCTTTCACGCAAAAAAACCTCAACCATCACGTTAACAGTGGTTTCCTTTGTCGCGCTAGCTTTCTTTACATGGTTATTCGCCGCCGGAGAATGGACATTTTGAAAAATCTCAAGATACTAAGAAATCTTACT
>CAZZLA010000147.1:0-3761 GCA_964655035.1 uncultured Candidatus Bathyarchaeia archaeon
TAAAGGCAGGCGAACGTTTGTTATGGTCAAGCTGAAGCATGCTAAGTCAGATAGGCTTATAGCTGAGCCTGTTGAAACTGGAGCTTCAGGAGCTATAACAACATTGGCCAAGGCTGATGGTTTCGTTGAAATTCCAGCAAATCAGCAGTTCGTTGATGCGGATGAAGAGGTTGAGGTTACCGTTCTGAAAGGCGCGTTATGAATTAGGCTTACGCTTCGGACGGTTTTCTTTTTAGCACGATGTAAAGTGTGACCAGCCACGTTAGCACGGCATAAACGATCATGCTTGTGCTCACGACCCAGTTGGTGAACCCTACAATAGAGAGCGTGTAGAGGGAAAACGTGGTGGCGACAGCGAACACGGCGACAACCAGCCATAACGCCCAAAACCTTTTTTTCAGAAGGCCGTAAGCGGTCACTATGCTGAGTATTCCAGTCAAAGCGATGTGAGGCGGGAAGTCGGCGAAGGGCAGCAACACGAGAAAGATTATCCCAACTGTACCGTAAAAAAACGTTGGCGCTAACGTTTGGATTCCGGCAGTTTTGAGTTTGGACGCGAATGACATTTTTGACCGCCTTTACACCTTAAGCATTGGGGCTGAATTAATAAATTCTGTGGTTTTTCTACAAATTCTATGGTGTCCTGCCATCACTTTCGCTTCCTAAAGATCTTTCCTCCATCATCGTATTCGCCAGTGACGTACTCGAAACCTACCTCTATCAGAGCCTTTGCCTGTTTAACTGTTGAAGCCACTTTAACATGGTATTCGTTAACGCTGCCTGAGAACAGCGCCTGCTCCATGTTAATGTATATCTGTGTTGACTGCAGGCTTCTATGACCTAGCAGTCTTCTCACATAATCAGGATCAGGCTTCTTATGATATTCCATCGTGCCAAACCAGTGACGTAATAGGTGAAAGTGGATCTTCGCTAAGCGCGGATTCCCAACTTTTGCAGCGATTTTCTTTCGGGCTCTGGAGAAGTTGCTCTGTGCATCCTTAGGTTTTGTTGCTCCAAAGATTCTTTCATTTTTCTTAGGCAGGGACTGCAGAATCAGGATCAGCTTCGGCGAAACTTTGCATATTCTGGGTAGGCTGTTCTTTTCAGGAGTGTTCAAAGTCAGGGTATTGGCTTTTTCGTTTGATGCTGTCCATTTCAGGCTGAGGCATTCTCCTATTCGCATCCCGGTCTCTTTGAGTGTCTGCAGAATTGCAGCTGTCTTTTTTCCGTTTCCAGCGATGAGCTGGTCTATTTCTTCTTCTGTTGGCAGGAATTCAGGTATCGGAGAGCGAGCTGAATACTTGGGTGGTTTCCATGTTCTCTCCTCCCATGAAAGAAACGCGGTGTAGGCGACGCAGTAGGCTGCTTTCGTATTATCGGACTTTTTGATTTTCGCTAGGTATTCTTTGGCGCTTTCAGGATCATCTAAGTCTGCATGTCGGGCTAGTCTCTTCAGGAAACTGGTGTATGTTTTGACAGTACCATCGGCTTTTCCTTCTCTGTTTAGGTAAAAAGCGAATTGCAGCAGTAAGCCTTTTTCTTTCGCGTCTCTCTGTTAACGACACTTTCATCGGTAACTATGTGGCTGATTGCTATGGTGGCTTTTACATATGGTGCACCCACAATCACACCTTAATGCACAATACAATCGAGAATTGCGTGATTGGAATCACTGTTAGCTTTGGAGGCAGCGGCAACGTCATCATGGAAAACAACCTTATAAATTCCAGCGTTTATGCTATGTTTTCTCCAGATAACACGGTTGATAGGAACTATTGGAGCGACTATCTAACAAAATACCCAAACGCTAAGGAAATAGGAGATTCGGGAGTTTGGGATGAGCCCTACGAAGTCCACGATTCCTCAACGGATAATCACCCACTGGTTAAGCCAGTTGCCGGGAATCCCGAATTCTCTGATGAAGAGACTTTCACAACTTTCGTTATAGCTGCTTTTGTTATCGTTGCCGTTATTATAGTTGCTGGTTTGCTGGTCTACTTCAAGAAACGCAAACGCTAGAGCAAGTACTACTTTTTTATGAGTTAGTTTGTGACTGCGTGAGTGTGACTGACAGTGACAGACTGACAGACATTATTCACGCGCACGCGGGCGGGGGCACACGCACACGCGTAGGCGTACACAAGAGAGAGAAAAAGATTAAAATTTAATCCCCAAACCCAAAATCTAAATGCGCACGTTATAATAAATAGTCAAAAAGAGAAAAAATGCCTAACATTTGATGTTGAATGAAATGCATTTCGCACAAAACATTAGGGTTGTTTCAGACATTATAGACTTGCTGTAAAAATAGGTGGGGAAAAAAATGAAAAAAGAAAAAAGGTTTGCGCTACTGGGGTTCTTACTGCTGTTGTCGTTTTGCGCCGCAGTTGTAGTACATGCAGCAAATATTCTGCAAAGTTATGGCAACGTCGAAGAATCTGAAATCAACATTAATTCCGCATCAGTAAGCCTTATACTTACTCCAGAAGAACGAGAGACAGCCATTAATCTTGTACTCAGAGCACCCCAAATAGAAGACTTGTTGAAAACCGCAGACAACTACACCGTCAAAGCCTCCGAAATCTTTGACATACACGAAACCTACGAAGGCGTCAATCTTGTCCCAAAACCTGGAGTTGCACTTGTCACATTAGAAATTAACAAGGATTACGGTGAAGAGTTTGGTGTCCAAATAGTCAAAGTCACGGTCAACATTGAGCAAAAGGAGATAACTCATACCGAAGTGAAGCCAGAGATCCGCAAACCAAAAATCATTGACAACCCAATACTCCCAAGTGAACTCGTGGAAAATCCTTCAGAATATGACGGCGTAGTCGTGAAGGTATCTGGCAAAGTAAGCCTGCTAGGCGAAGTCTTCGGCTCCCTCTTCATGCTTGACGAAACAGTGACAGTGTTCTATACACACGAAGAAGCAACCGTTGACCTATCGGGCATCAAAAACGGCGACACAGTAACTGTTACAGGCAAATTCGCTGCGCCAGATATTATATATGCTCTAGAAATCGAAAAAACGTGAAAAGGTGATATGGTACTATGAAATTAAACACAACTCGGATACCCCCCCATTTTTGTATAGATTGGAGGCTTCAATGTGAAAACGACCCCTAAAAACATAATCATGGCAGTGCTATTCGCAGTTTCTGCCTTCACTTTCGCCCTCAAAGTCCTGATGCCTACTACAACGCGCATCGTCATCCCCGGAGAGGACCCCATAATTGTAGGGGAAATCTTTAGATATACCCAATTTGACGTGGCTATCATCAGCGTCTCCACAATCATCTTAGCACTCAGCAGTTTCTATTTGCTATTCGCAAATTCCATTGGCAGCAAAAATGCTCCATCAGTCACTGAGCACTCTAATTCGTTAGAAATCGACATGGCTTTTGCCATTCGCCTTCTTGACGGCGACAAAAGGAAAATCTTCAATGAGATCGTGGAAGCTAAAGGCGAGATCTTGCAAAGCGACTTACATGTGGTAACAGGTTTTTCAAAAGCTAAGATTACCCGAATTCTGGATTATCTGGAACTGAAGGGGTTGATAGTCAGAAAAAGCTACGGAATGACAAATAAGGTAATTATAAATAGGGACATGCGAGCTGAAAAAGCGCGTGTTGGACGATGAAAAACAGTTTGGTTTTGGGTTTTGGGATTAAATTTTAATGCTGCTGCTGGGACGAAACGGTTGGGATTGGGGTTAAACTAGTTCTGTTTCTCAAAAAAAGTATCAGCAATGTGAAGAT
>CAZZLA010000148.1:0-3758 GCA_964655035.1 uncultured Candidatus Bathyarchaeia archaeon
CTGCTTCACGCGTAGGGGTTCGAGAACCAGCAGGTCAAGCATGTTCTTGATTTTTCCTGTAGTGACTTCGATGCCGAAGTATTCGTTGCCTGGTTTTTCGTGTTCAGCTCTCAAAGCTACCATGATGTCGATGGGGTCTAATCCGGCGTTTTCAGCCAGTGTTAACGGAATAGCCTCAACAGCCTCTGCGAAGGCTTCAACCGCTAACTGTTCGCGTCCACCGACCTTGACCGCAAAGTTTCTCAGGTTCTTGGCTAATTCTGCTTCTGGTGCGCCGCCGCCAGCCACTATTTTCCCGTCTTCCACCACGTTTCTGACCACGCACAAACCGTCATGCAGCGACCGTTCAGCCTCATCTAACACTTGGGCTGAGGCGCCTCGAATGACTATCGTCACCGCTTTCGGGTTTTTGCATTCGCGCACGTAAATGAGCTTGTCGTCGCCTATTTTAACTTCTTCAACCTTCTTAGCTTTTCCAAGAGTGCTGGCCGTCAAGTCTTTGACGCTGGCTAATATTTCCCCGCCTGTGGCTCTGGCCAATTTTTCCATGTCACTGCTGCTTACGCTTTTGACTGCGAACACACCTGCTTTCGCAAGGAAGTGAAGTGCCATGTCATCTATGCCTTTCTCGCAGAAAACCACGTTCGCGCCCGCTTTGGATACTGCGTCAACCATTTCTTTGAGCATGCGCTCTTCCTCATCCAAGAACATCTGCATCTGGTCAGGGCTTTCAATGTTGATTTTCGCGTCAAACTCCGTCTTCTCAATCTCCAGCTTCTCATTTAGCAACGCGATTTTGGCGCCGTTGATAAGCTTAGGCATCTGCGAGCTTGCAACTTCCTTGTCGATTACCATGCCTTTCACAAGTTCTGTTTCGTCCAGGCTTTTGCCGTGCTTCTTAACGACTTTAATTAAGTCAATGTCGGCTTTGTATTTGCCGTCAATTTTCTCTGCTACTTGCTTAACTGCCTCAACGATTAATTCGGCGAAGTGGTTTTCAGCCACGTTTATGGCTTTGCTAGACAAAGAAGTTATAGCTACGTCTCGCAGGGTCTTGTCATCGGTAATTGCTACTGGAATGGCGATTTTATCCAAAACTTCTTGAGCTTTATCGCTGGCTTTCTTGTAGCCTTCAATAATAACGGTTGGATGTATGTTTCGGTCCAGCAGGCTTTCCGCTTTTGCAAGCAGTTCTCCGGCTAAAACCACCGCGGTTGTTGTTCCGTCGCCGACTTCGTTGTCCTGAGCCTTAGCTACCTCCACAAGCATCTTTGCCGCTGGGTGCTGCACGTCAAGCTCCTTCATTATGGTTGCGCCGTCGTTAGTTATGGCGACGTCGCCGAAGTTAGTTACCAGCATCTTGTCCATGCCACATGGACCCAGCGTGGTCTTGACGGCTTCAGCCACTATTTTAGCGGCCATAATATTGTTTTTTTGTGCTTCGCGTCCGGTTGTTCTTCCTGTGCCTTCTTTTAACACTATAACTGGAACGTTTCCTCCACCTGTAGACATAATTTTCACCAATCTTTCCATTTACACAACATGTTGAATTCTACACGGAACAATTAAGCCTACGATATAAGTTTTTCCCAGCACTACGCTGCCTTGACAATATTGTAGCCCGAAGCTTTACGGAGCCTGTTCATAACAGCCAAGCCCAACTCCTCGCTCGGCACGCCCTCAGCGATTATTACATCCACGCCTTCAGCGTCGAATTCACGCAGCAAACGGAACAGGTTTTGGGCAACAACCGCCAAGTTGAAGCGGCTGCCCAAAGACTTCACCTCATCCGCTTCGTATGCCGCTAAAGTTTCGTCAGTAGCCAAAACACCCACCTTAAAGCCCTTAAGCCTATACGATTCCGCTAACTCCTTAACCTTAACGCGGACAGCAGGAACAGCACCTTCCACCACAATCACCTGAGCCTTCGGAGCATAATGCTTATGCTTCATCCCAGGCGACCGCGCCTTTTCAATAGGCAACTCTTTCTCGGCAGCCACAAAAGGGTGAAGCTTCACATCGCCCAGAACTCGCCTTAACGCTTCAAAAGGCGTTCCTCCAGGACGCAGAACCAGCGGAGGCTCACCGCTCAAGTCCAGAACAGTGGACTCCACCCCAATGAGTGTGGGACCGCCGTCTAAAATCGCGTCGATTCGCCCATTAAGGTCCTCAAAAACGTGCTTAGCAGAAGTCGGGCTGGGCTTGCCTGCGAGGTTGGCGCTTGGAGCGGCAATGGGACAGCGGCTTTCTCTAATCAACGCCAAAGCAACAGCGTGCTGCGGCATTCTGACGGCAATTGTGCCTAAGCCCGCAACCGTCGCGTCTGTAACAGCGGCTGACCGCTTAAAAACCAAGGTTAATGGTCCAGGCCAAAACGTTCTCATAAGCATATCAGCCTCTGGCGTAACCTGCTCGGCTAATCTGTAAACGTCGCCTACGTTCGCCACGTGAACAATAGGCGGGTTATCTAATGGTCGCTTTTTCGCCTCAAACAGCTTCAAAACCGCGTCAGGGTTCACCGCGTCTGCGCCTAAGCCGTAAACTGTTTCGGTGGGGAAGGCGACTAATCCGCCTTTTCTGATTATGTCTGCTGCCACTCGGATTGTCTCGCTGTCTGGTTGTTGAGCATCAACCTTTAACATGACGGTTTGCTTCATTTGCGTTGCCTTATCCATAATACGCGGTTGCGTTCTTATATCTCAAGTTTCGGTTTGACCGTTTTTAACTTAAAATGGTTATACGATGTAGTAGTTCAGGACTTTTTTCATGCTTTCTGGTGTGTCTTGGGCTGCAGCGAAGGTCTTTAAGAGTTTAATTATGGCTGGTTGACAGCGGGCGATGTCGGTCAGGCTGACTAAGCCTATTATGTTATCTTTGTCTACGACTGGCATCTTCTTTATTTTCTTCTTAAACATCATTCGTATAGCTTCCTCCAAATCCGTGCCAGAAGCAACGACTTCCAGAGGGGTCGACATGACCTCCTTAACTTTTGTTTTTTCAGGGTTCTTTGCTTCAACGATCACGCGTTTCAAGAGGTCTCTTTCTGTGATTATGCCAATGACTCTTCCCTTTCTACCTGCGATCAAGCAGCTTATCTCGTTTTTGTCCATGATGTCAGCTGCTTCTTTAACGGTTGCTTTTTCATCTATGGTAATGACTTCGACGGTCATCACGTCATCCACTTTCAGCGAAACCTGGTTTTTTCCTGTTTTCTCTTCTGACACCCGAAGCACCTGAAACTAAGCTCTAGTACTTTACGTATAAAAAATAACCGCCTTGTCCAGATTGGGAATCATTTTTGCCTTTTGAGTTTAAGCACAACAGAAGTTTCGACCTGTCGTTCAGGAATGTTCCAGTATTTCCGAAGAAGCCTATCCTTGTCTTCCTTAGACACCAATCTGAAACCGTGTTTCTCGTAGAACCGGAAAGCCCAGTAGGCGGCTTCCCACGTTCCCACAAGAACCTCCGAATTGCGAGCCATGCTTAGCAAGTGCCTAAGCAGTTTCTCTCCTATCCCCCTGCGTTGGCGACTTGTAAGCACGTAAGCATGCCTAATCAAAGTAACATCGTTAACCTGTTGGATTCCCATAACCGCCACCAGCACGTCGTTTTCTGTCCAACCGTAGAATTCTACTCCACTCTCAATTTCTTCCCTGAGTTCCTCCTCTGGCATATACGGTTCCTTCCATCTGTCCTTAGGAATTACGCCTCTGTACGCCTCAGCAGCATCATTCACAACATGCACGATGGATTTGAAG
>CAZZLA010000149.1:0-3757 GCA_964655035.1 uncultured Candidatus Bathyarchaeia archaeon
ATGATAGGCGACTATGTATACACAGTTGTAAGCCAACCTGCCCAAATCCTGGCAAACAACATCTTGCCCTTGCCCAGAATTTATGCAGGCACTAAAGTCAACGATATTGCTCCATCAGAAATATACTACTCTGACACAGCGAATTATACCGACGTTGCTGATAACTACTTTACCTACACCACGTTCTTTGGCTTAAACGTAAAAGACAGCGGGCGACTGACAAACATGACGATTCTGATGGGCGGAGCTAGCACTATGTATGTTTCACCCAGTAACATGTACATCACCTACCCAATTTGGAGCGACGGACAGTACACATCAATTTACAGGGTAAGCATTGACACAGGCAACCTGTATTTCAGTGCAAAAGGCACCGTGGCAGGCAGCGTTCTAAACCAATACTCAATGGATGAGTACAACGAATACTTCAGACTAGCCACAACCAACTGGAAAGAGACAACACAGAACACTGTCTACGTCGTTGACATGAACCTCACAACAGTTGGGAGTCTAGAATTAAAGAACGCAGAGATTCGCGAAACGATAATGTCGGCCAGGTTCATCGGCACCAAAGCCTACATAGTCACCTTCGAGCAGAAAGACCCGTTCTTCGTCTTAGACATGAGCAACCCAACAGACCCCCGAGTCGCGGGCAAATTGGATATTCCAGGCTACTCAAGCTACCTACAACCATACGGTGAAAACCACATCATTGGCTTAGGCATGGAAAACAGCTCGGTCAAGCTATCACTGTTCGATGTGACCAACGTTAATAATCCAACAGAGATAGCTAAATACACTGTTCAAGGCGACTATAGCTACTCGGATGCACTTTACGATCCAAAGGCATTCCTATTCGACAAAACAAAACAACTGCTGGTTATTCCCATATCGATAACCCAATATGGAGTTGTTGGTGGCGGTGTGACTCCTCCAGCCGGCGCTGAAATCAGTATAGCCCCCGGCATAGGCGGCTATTGGCAAGGCGCATACGTGTTCAAGCTCTCTCTTGCAGCCGGTTTTGAACTGAGAGGCGGTATAACACACCAGGAAAACACAAACTCGCTCTACTACTACGGAGACTACAATCTTCACGTCGACAGAGCACTATTTATCGGCAATACGCTGTACACGGTGTCCAACGCGAAAGTGCAGCTTAACAATTTAGACACTTTGGCGTTGATAGCAGAAGTAAACCTGCACTAACAACCTTTTTTCTTTATTTTTTTATTCGCATTCTGGTTCTATGTGAACCGTTACCACGGCGTCAGCAAAATACTCCGCTATTTCTTTCTCAACCTGCGACGCAATCTCATGCGCCTCAGTCAACGGCACCTGTTTCGTGAAGCAGCAATCTACGTTGATGTATCTTTTTCTCTCAGCCGCGTAAGTCACCGTTCTCTTCAAGCGCAAACTGGTCTTAACTTTCCTCGCTAACTCGTCAATTAACTTTTTTAGTTCCTCCTCGTCTACCTCAGCCACGCGCTTTTCAGCACCATACGGCTCAACATGCACGGTCACGTTCTCAAGCTGCTTTATCTCCGCGTGCATTCGCTTCTCGATTTTCTCAGCGATTTCATGAGCCTTTTCCACAGACAGTTTCGGGTCCACGTATGCGTGTAGCGTGATATACAGTTTGCCGCCTGCGTAAACAGTTACGATGTCATGTACCTCTCTGACGCCCGCCACCGTCGCCAGCTTCTCAACAAGCTGCTCCACCTTTGTTTCCTCTTCAGCCGGTTCGATGTGAATTGTCGCGTCAACACTTCCAAAGGTTTCCGCCAAGTTTTCCTCGATTTCCGAGGCCAAAGCATGCGCATCTTCCAAGCTCATGACGCTTGGAACCTGTACGGTGCATTCAACGAAAATTTTTGAGCCCACTTTCCGCACCTTGAAGTTTATGCAATTAAGAATTCCTTCATGGGAAAGCACTGCTTTTCTGGTTTTCTGAACAAGCTCTTTAGATGCGGTGTCGCTTAGCTCCATTATGCTAGCCCGCGCCAGCCTGACGCTTAAAAATATGAGCATGAACCCGAGGAAAATCGACGCGATTGAATCTCCATAATAAAACCCTAAAGTTGCCAACCCAAACCCTATGAGCGCTATGATTGTTGAGCCGAGGTCTGAGATGGCGTCGTAGAATCCCGCTTTGACCGAGGTGCTCTGGCTGTGCCCCGCACCCTTGAATATGGTTACCCTGAAAACGTCTATACATAACGTGTAGCCGATGGCGAAGAAACCCGCCAGCTGCAACCCTTCATTGACCTGAACGCCCCCGACAAGCCGGACCGCTGCTTCATAGAAAATCAAGATGGCAACGCCGACCAGAACCATCCCAGCTATCAACCCGCCTATGGATTCAAACTTCTCATGCCCATACATGTGTTCCTCGTCGGGCGGCTTAAGCGACGCGCGAGTCGCCACAAAAAGCATCACCGTCGAAAAAACGTCAAGCGAAGCGTGCAAGCCATCGCTGAGAATTGCCAAGCTGTCAATAATTAACCCCAAGACGACCTCTACCAGCACCACGCTTGCTATGGCAACGGCAGAAAACTTTAGAACTCTAAGCTTAGAGTCGCCTTCTGAAAGGGTTGGCATCCACAATCAGGCTATAGCTCGGAGCAAGGGCGATTTAAGAATTGCGGGGCAGCAACCACTCATTCACCTTCGCAAAAACGCGTTCTTCACTGTCAATTATAAATAATGGATTATCCGATTGCTCTTGAACAATGAAACTGTCTTCGTTTTTCCGCGGCAAATCCGCCGTCCTACGCGGCAACTTCCTAATATTAACCCTAAGCTGGGTAATAATGTACTCCGCAGGCCCAATTCCACAAACCTACGCCAGCCTCTACTACCTCAGCTTAGGCGCCGACGCGTTCCTACTGTCCATAATCGGCTTCGCAGGCTCCATCGCCATCGCCCTCGTGCAGCTACCAGGCGGCTACATAGCAGACAAGCACGGGAGAAGATGGCTCGTAGCCACCATGACCTACGGCTTGGCATTCGGCACCTTCTTCTTCATTTTCGCCCCTTCCTGGCCCTTCATAATGTTAGGCTCGATAATACAGAGCGTGTGCGCCATCTACGGGCCAGCCTTGATGGCCATGGTTATCGATTCGCTGCCGCCTGAAAGCAGAGGCACAGGCTACAGTCTCCAATCGGTTATCACAAGCCTTGTCCTTCTGCCCGCTCCGCTTATCGCGCAGTATCTGGTTTTAAGGTTTAATCTCGACTTGGGCATGCGCATCGCCTACACCATCGTCCTGGTGGCTTACTTCGCTACCGCGACCCTAAGGCTAAAGCTTAAGGAGACCTTGCCGCCTAACGATGCTGGTAGCCGCCCCAAAATTCTGGAAGCACTGCGGGAGTATCCGAAATCCGTGAAGGAAAGCATCGGGGTATGGAGCAAGCTTTCAAAATCATCGTTCTACCTTTTCCTGGCAAGCATGAGCATAAACGGCATAGTGGTAGCCTGCTACACCTACTTTGTGGTCTACGCCACCACGGTTCTAAGCATAACGGAGTCGCAGTGGGCGGTTGTCATGGCTTTCATGTACTTGACCATTGCCATTCCAGGAATCTTGGCGGGATTCACCATGGACGTCTTAGGCAGGAAACGCTTCCTGATCCTGGGTTACCTGCTGTACATTCCAGGCATGGTTCTCTTCGTTAACGCCGACTTCAACATGCTTCTGCTGGCCTTCTTTTTCTACGGGCTGGGCAACATGCTGCAGCAAAACAGCTACCAAGTGCT
>CAZZLA010000150.1:0-3754 GCA_964655035.1 uncultured Candidatus Bathyarchaeia archaeon
TGCGTGGTTGCCGCATTATCAAAGTAGATTAAGGGATTGTTGTTTATTTTTCGTTTAAGTATCGGAAAGTCTTCGCGAATCCTGTAGGGATCTAAATTACTTTTCCTCCGCAGCCTTCAGTCTCTTCGACAGCTTTTTAGCGAGCTCTTCCTCTTCCAGCGCCTGTTTCTCCTCAAAAGTAAATTCTTTGGGAAGCCACTCTGGAGCCGAACCCTTCTGCTCATAATATTTCCGAATCGCCCGTTTGACCGCGCCAACCGCAAGGATGCCGCAGTGAAATTTGACGCTTGGCAAGCCACCAACTTCTTCAGTCACTTTTTTCCACGTTACGTCTTTCCACGCGTTCTCAAGGTGCAAGCCCTTGATCATCTCGGTGACTATGCTTGCGGTCGCTATGTTTGCGGCGCACCCGTAGCTTTCAAACGAGATTTTCTCTATGATGTCTTGTTCGTTGATTTTCATGTAGAAAGTTATCATGTCTCCGCACGCAGGGTTTCCCGCGACCGAGATGACGTTGGCGTCTTCCAGTTTTCCGAGGTTTTTGGGGTTTCTGAACAAGTCCAGAACTTTCTGGGTGTAAGGTAAGGGTACACGCGACATTTTTAATCAACTCCTGTGGAACCAACTATCCCTCTTATTCTGTTCACTGCACTAGGTAGCACTTCCAAAACATAAGTTATATCCTCTTCTGTGTGGTACCGCGTCGTCTTAGTCAGTATGCTGCCGTGAGCTTCACTGAACCTGCGACCAATCGCAACGAGAACGTGGCTGGGCTGGAGAAGTCTTCTGCTGCATGCGCTGCCGCTGGAAACGTAAATGCCCTCAAGGCTTAACTCAATCGTCAACGCTTCACCCTCACACCTTAGAATGCTTATGTTCGCGTTATCCGGCACCCTCTTATCGCCTTTGGCACCGTTAAACTTCACGTCCGAAAGCTCTGCAAATATGCCGTCCACCAGTTTGTCTCGCATCGTGCGCATACGCGCCACGTTAGCCTCAAAATCTTGAAATGCCAGCTCAGACGCCTTTGTGAAGCCAACGATAAGCGGGGTGTTTTCCACTCCAGGCCACAGCTTCTGCGTCCCTATCTGCCCCTCCAAAATCTTGTCCACGTTCACGCCCTCTTTCACGTACAAAGCGCCGATGCCGCGGGGACCTAGAATCTTGTAGCTGCTTACGGTTGTCAAATCCACCTTCAAGTCCTGCACGTTGACGGGAATCCGCCCGTACGCGTCTGAAGCGTCCGTGTGGAACAGGGTTTCCGAGTTTTTGTCTTTAACAATGTTTAACGCTTCTTTTATGGGCTGGATGGTGCCAATCTCGTTATTAGCCATCGAAACGCTTGCCAGAACTGTCTTCTTATCAACCGCTTCTTTCAGCTTCTCGAGGTCAAGGGAGCCTTCCGTGTCAACGGGGACTTTGGTGGTGGTGAACCCAAACTTCTTCAGCAAGTCGGTAACGTGCAACACGTTTATGGGTTCGATTTCTGAGATGACGATTTTTGTGCCTTTGTGTTTGTTGGCGAAAGCCGCGCCCATCAGCGCCAAATTGTTGGCTTCTGTTGCGCCTGGCGTGAAGGTTATTTCTTCGAGGATTTTTGCGCCTAAGAACTTGCTGATTCTTTGGGCTGACTCCATGATGGTTTCGAAGGCTTCCCAGCCTGGCTTATGCGTTAGCGTGGGGTTGCCGTAAGCTTTTTGGCTGTAGTAGGGCAGCATGGCGTCCGTCACTTCTTTGGGAACCACTGTTGAGTTTTCGTTATCCAAGTAGACCTCGCGTGTTAGGTTTTCATGCGCTTTAAGCAACGCCTTAACGTTTTCAACCATACTTTATCCTGACCTTTAGAGAATAAACTATTGTTTCACACTTAACATCGTGAATCCAAGTAGAAAAAGTTACCCGTAAAAAATTGAAAGCGGCACACTAACACTATAAATCAGCGTTCCCAATAGTGTGCTTGAACCAACAAACCGATGGCGTGTGTAAGTGAAAGTAACCGAGTTGCCAGTGCCTGAACCAGTAAAAGAGGTAACGCTTCGAAGCGGCATCGCTGAGTTGTACCCGCCCCAAGAAGAAGCCGTGCAAGCCGGAGTGCTGGAAGGCAAAAATTTGGTTTTGGCGAGTCCCACGGCGTCTGGGAAGACGTTGATAGCTGAGCTTTGCAGCATGAAACACGTCATAGAGAAGAGCTGCAAGGTTGTTTACCTGTCGCCTTTGCGGGCTTTGGCGAACGAAAAGTTCGATGAATTCAAGAAGTATACGTCTATCCGCAAAGCAGATGGTAGACGGGTGAGCGTGGGCATCAGCACAGGCGATTTTGACAGCGGCGACTCATGGCTTGGAAGATACGACATAATAGTCACCACTAACGAAAAGGCAGACTCGCTTTTGAGGCATAGGGTCAAGTGGATGGACGACATCTCACTGGTGATTGCGGATGAAGTGCATCTGCTGAACGACGGCGACCGCGGACCCACGCTTGAAGTGGTGCTGGCGAGGCTCATGCAGGTCAACCCTGACATGCAGGTTTTAGCTTTAAGCGCCACCATCCACAACGTCGAGGAAATCGCAGGCTGGCTTAATGCTGCTTACGTGATAACGGAGTGGCGCCCCGTCACCCTCAAAGAAGGCGTGCTCTTACACGAGGAAATCCAGTACAAGGATGGCGACGCCAGAAAAATCGAGAAAAAAACCCGCGACCCAACCATAAACCTTGTCTTGAATACCCTGAAAACTGGCGGTCAAGCACTGGTCTTCGCGTCCACGCGGAAGAACTCGGTGAACATGGCAAAAAAGATTGCAGCGCACACAGGCGAGGTCCTGTCTAAACCCCTCAAACGGACTCTGGCGAACGAAGCCGAGAAGATTCTATCTGCAGGCGAGAGAACGCACATCAGCGATTCGCTGGCTGGGCTTGTGGAGTGCGGCACAGCTTTTCACCACGCGGGCTTGGCTGGCGCCCACCGACGGCTGGTTGAGGACCTGTTTAGGCAGGGAAAAATCAAAGTGTTAACCGCCACGCCCACGCTGGCTTTCGGCGTCAACCTTCCGGCGCGCACGGTGGTGATTCAGGATTACAGGCGCTGGGAGCCAGGCTACGGCTATTACCCCATAGCGGTTCTTGAGTATAAGCAGATGGCGGGCAGGGCGGGGAGACCCAAGTACGACAAGTTCGGCGAATCCATACTCATCAGCAAAACTGCTGACGAAGCAGACTACCTGATGGATAGCTACGTTCTGGCTCGTCCCGAACGGATATGGTCGAGGCTGGCGGTTGAAAAGATAATCCGCGGGCACGTGCTTGCCACAATCGCTTCGGACTTCGCGCACACGGAGACGGGCATCTACGATTTCTTCGGCAAGACGTTTTACGCATATCAGTATGACGTGAAAGCCATAAAGAGCATCATAGCCAAGATTTTGAAGTACTTGTACGACGAGGAAATGCTGGACCTGTTCGGCAACGAGATTTACGCCACCAAATTCGGAAAACGCGTAAGCGAACTGTACATAGACCCATTATCAGCCGTTGAAATCCGGGACGCAATACGGCATGAGCCTGCGTACCTGACCGACTTGAGCCTGCTGCATCTAATTGCGCACACGCCAGACATGGGTCCGGTGATGAGGCCGTACTCGCGCGAGTTTGACAAGCTGGGCGTTTTCTTGGAGGAGCACAGGGAAGAGTTCTTGACGGAGGTTCCCAGCGAACTGGACGACCAAATAGGCTACCAAGAGTTTCTGGGCGAAGTCA
>CAZZLA010000151.1:0-3724 GCA_964655035.1 uncultured Candidatus Bathyarchaeia archaeon
TGGTTTGTAAGTGGCATCTTCCAACTCTATTATGCTCAAACCTCCTCCAGCCTTCAACCCCCTGAGTTTTTGTTCCATATCCAGAGTTTCAGATGGTATTATGGGGAAATCGCCTGCTTGGAGGGCTAACCGGCTGGTTGTCGAGTAGAAGGGTTTTTCTCTGGTGCCTGAAAATTTGACTTTGGCCACTCCGTACTTTTCAACATCTAACTGCGCTAGTCGCTCAGACGCTTCAACGGTGGGAAGCACTGCAGGAAATAGTCGTTTTCCATGCCTTCTGCTGAATTTTCGTTTGAAAGCTAACAGGTTCTGAACGAGTTCCTCCGTGAACTCGCGGCTTTGTTCGCTGCTTATGTTTTTCCCGCAGAAGGCTTCTACAGATTCATTGAAACCTGCGAGGTTTATTATGCGAGAACAGTTTTGAAGCCTGACGTACGTGTCACCGTTTGAACGTTGAGTTATGAAGGGAAGCGTGCCTTTTCCATGCTGTTTGAGCCTGCGGTATTTGATACTTAGGGCGCGGGCTGCCAGCTCGTATCGTTCTTTCAAAATTTTGAAAAAGTTGTTCTTGTCCTTCTCGCTTTCATGTACTATTCGAGGCAGATTAATCGTTACCATTCCAAGACAGCCTGTTCGCAACGTGTCTGTCTCCCAGTCTCCACTTAAATCCGCCTCAAGCTTGCATCCTGAAGCAGAAAAAACCGTGTTTTTCTCTCCTTTCTTCAGGGTATTGGCAAAGTACATTGTCCCACCCTCCGCCGCCACACCATGAGCTCTCAAGAGAACAGCTCTTGCGTTTTCATCCGCTAACGTCTCTTTGTTGATCTTAAGAACGAGTTTGGGGTTAAGCATGGGTTTGGGAGAGCTTTCTTCTTTGAATACTTCAATTATGAGAGACGCTAACAATCTGCTTTCTTCGACAAAATCTCCGTATTTGCCGCATGTTTTTCCTGAGGGACCAATGGCTACTTTGTCCTCTATGAATTTAGGAATTGTGAGTTCAAGTCCCAATGTTGCGTCTGCGTGTTGATTTACGTTCAAAATGAACAGGCGCAGGCTATCCTTCATTGCAACAGCATTACCGCTCTTTGCGAAGGGCGCAAGAAAAACATTGAAGTAATCTAAAGTTTGAGTTTCCTCAATTTCTCTGCTGGCGTGTAAGAGAACGTTAAAAGCAATCAACAGTGCTGATTCAAAACTCATAGGAGGCTCCATTGAAAGTTGAAGTGCGCTATCCCGTTTAAGTCCATGCTGAAAGAAAAACCGCAAATCATGCATTATTTCGTTTGGCTTCAAAATCCACGTTCCCAAGCCTTCCGCGTGAATGGCACCGGAGACGTGAGCGTCGGCAATGTCTCTTGGGAAAACGTTCAAAAGCGTGTATTCGCCTAACACTGCTTTTCCCGCTTTCGAAAGGATAGCGGTTGAATCACGACTATGGTCTTTGGCGTTCACTAAAGTGGTTACTTCATGAACTGGCATACCCAACCGCGTAAGCTTATGGCGATAATCCTCAAATCCCTTCTCAACCAGAATAACATTTACAACTTCCCTAATCAATGGCGCCGTCAAGTACTTTGTTTTCGACTTGCGCAAGCGTTTTTCTGCTTCCTTCGCCGCTTTCTTGGCGAGCTCTGGGGGTACTTTGGCCTCTTTTATGAGCGAGTTGGCGATTTTGTTCGCGTCAAATGCTTCTAGTGTGAAGTGTGAGGTGCGAACGAGCATTCCCCGTGGTTTGTCGACCTTCTTTTCAACTCGGTCCGCGACTTCAAGCACCATTTTGCCTAGATCGGTCAAACCGTACTTCTTGGTCTCAGCGTCGGCTTCAAGCAAATCGGCTTTGAGCAAAAACTTGAGGTGATAAGCAAATCGTCCCGCGTCCCTGCTTGGATTCATCTTTAACGAGTTCATCAACTCGGTGTATGAGAGGGCGCCGTTGTCGAAAACTAGGTTCAGAATCTGCAGCCTGAGAGGTGACGAAACGGCTTTTAGAACTTTTGCGCCACGTGCACAACGCGTAAGATTCACCATTATAGCTTCCCCTCCTCTCAAATTGCAGATACCTAATGAGCAAGCAAGAGTTTAAAGGTTAACTATTGACCCGCCTTAAGCCGTTAAAACACTTTTCTATTGAAAGCAACAACTATTTAGTATATGTTTAAGTGGCGATTGCGCGCGATAGATTCTAAAGGGAAATTCAGGATTCGTGAAAAAGAGGTCATTGCTCAAGGCTGGCATAGCAATGTTGACGTTAAGACAATGAGTTCGATAGGTGGCGGGCTGTCCTATCTGAAAAAGTATCTTCTGAAGGGAATTGACGTTGAAAATTGTTAAATGTAAAATTCATCAAAATCATTTACTATAGGCGACGACGAAAAAACTGTGCACTGGATTAATGCTGAAGATTACTGCCAAGGGTTGATAGATGAACTTGAAAAAATTGTCGAAATTGTATGCGTTAACCTTCTTGAATTAATCCGTTCGAAAACCTTTATTCCAATTTAGCTTGGATAGACGCGCGCCTATTGTTCAATTCTCCGTCCACACAGTTAGAGTCTTTTATTTTTGTTTTTTTAGAGAGAGGGTTAGTAGGAGTAGGAGAGCAGGAGAGAGTAGGGGAAGTAGCGCGCGCGTATAACCATAAATTTCTTTGATTAACTGGCTTAGCTAGCGCGCTCACGACGATACTGCGGTAGTAGTCTACCTGATCGTTTAATATACTCAAGATACTCATCACCAAACTTTTGGATGAGCATCTGCTCCTCTCTTGGGATTCTTCTATAGTTCACCCAAATTGTAAATGCAAAGAATAGAATTACTAACACATCCAAGTATATAATCATAAGTCCTATTGTACAGGTGAATATCCCAAGATACATGGGATGTCTCACATACCTATATGGGCCTGTAGTGATTAATTTATGATCTTCTTGAATTTCCAACGCTATAGACCATTGTTTGTCCAAATGCCGATGAACCCAGATTAAAAAGAAAATTGTAACTACTGCTATGATTATACCTAACCATTGAATCCATTCGCCTAGTGGGATAAATGTCCATGTCCACCATGATGGCGATAAAAGATAGAGGACTAATCCCGCAGCTCCTATAACTGTGATGATTGCAGTAATTATCTTAAATCCTGTTCCCATACCTTCTTCAGCTATAGCTATCTTTAGCTTCTCCATCACACCAGCAATAGTGGTATGAGTTTTTGTCTTTCGTCCATAGTACCCCCGTACAACTCCTAACAGTGCCCATAGAGCAATGAAAGAAAGCCGAAAGAAGAGATTCTGTTCCATAATTGAAACCTCTACATGATATTCTCTCAACTACTTGAACACATGCGCTATAACTAAAAATACATTCCAGTATATTATAACATATTATAATAAAAAACCGTATTGACATATCTCCTTTTTTAAAGATAATTATTGGGTTTGAGATTAAAATTTAATCCCGACGACGACGATTGACCTGTCGGGTTCTGAAGGCTTTTCTGAAGGATTGAAGTGAGTCTGAAGGCTTGAAATGCTATGAAAATTGAAATGAAGAAGGAATGTCTTAGGTTTTTACTGACCTGAGGGATTGAAAAAAAGGCTATTTCGAATGCCAATAGTGGCGTGCTAATTTGAGGAATCTTTAGTGCGCGCAATCTATTTTTTTCGTGTTTTAAAATATAACAAAAGTGCTATCAACGAAACTGCAATTATAACAAGAGTAA
>CAZZLA010000152.1:0-3709 GCA_964655035.1 uncultured Candidatus Bathyarchaeia archaeon
TTATTACAAAGAATTATATCCATATGCGTAATACTTGGTAAAAAATACAAACAATCATAGAAAATATTTATATCTAACTAGACAGTTATCATGGAAAGTATTGTTGAGTTGAACAATAATGTTGGAAGTCGATGGGTTTGCGAAACAAAGTTCAGCAGGTTTGGTGTGCCGTTGTATCCACTGCCATGGCATCTTCAAACTGTTTAGCTACTGCGCCAAAAAAGACGTAATTCACTCTGAATTCGAATGTGACTGTGGTCGAGTTATAAAAATTAGGGAAATAAAAGTTCCACCCTCCAAATAAATCGATGAATCAACTATTATGCCTGTTTTTCTAAGGAGGTGGAAACAAAATGATTGAACTATTACTTGTATTCATTGGAGTCGCGTCTTTGTTCTTCTCGTTTGTCCACTACAAAATCGAAAGAACTAAGAGAAGTCTAGAATTGAAGTGAAGCATTTAGAACTAAGCGCGCGCGCAAAGCCATGACAAAAGAGCTTTTTCTCGGCAGTAGCAGGGATTAATGACAAATCTTAAAATGATACCACCAGCAATTATATTCGGGAAACCATCATGTCAGGAATAGGCTCAGCATTCACCCAGTTTCTTTTGCCTTTTTCAGCTCTTTCAGAAAACCGCAAAGACCCCTTCACCGCCAACGCCGAAGCAGCCACTGTCTTCACGTTGGCGGAACTGGAAAGGGCAAAAGGCGGCGGCATACTTTCAAGGCGCCCTGAAGAAAAAATGGTGTTCATCGCCAAGATAGGCTATCCGCTTTGGCTTTTCCCCTGGTCTGAAACAATCCTCATTTTCGATGGTTTGAACAGGGCTAACTATACGCTGCGGTATGCTGTAACTCCAGATGTGAATCCTTTCATGGAAAACCTGAAAAGGAGCTCAAAAACGCGTGAAACGCATCTGGCTTTCATATCCGATCACATTAATTATTTTCAGTCTCCAGTGACCGAGAAAGCAGTTCTAGTTAATGGATTAATAAGTGATCCAGAGTTCTTGGGCGAGTTTGACGTTTACCGTCGGGAAGCAACTGCGACAGAAGATGAACCTGCTAACGTTGGGTTGCTTTCTCCTATGATAGAGGAATCAACGATCGCGGCCATTTTAAGGGAACTTGAGAATCTACATTCATCTTTCAAAAAAGATGTTGAAGGACTCTACCAGTGTATGAAGTTCGTAAACAAGGCGACCAACCATTACGTGCAGGTGCTGCGCAACAAAGCCCAAGTCGTCAAGGAAGAATTCGCCGTCAAGATTAACGCGCAAGAGGAACTTGTGGCTCCGAAAGTTAATCACCTCAAAGAAGCCTATGACCATCAAATCATCGACTCAACAAAAACCTTCGAGAGGCAACGTCTTCCAGTTCAAAAAAGAGAAATAAAACTTGAAAAGTCACGGGAACAAGCGCTTGCTAAAATTGAAAACTATAAACTGGAAGCTAAAACTTGCGCAGAAAAGGACAATTCTGTTGGCGAACAAAAGTGGAAAGAAAAGTGCAATAAAATGAAGAAGGAGCTTTCAGAAATTGAAGATCAGTTGAAGGGGACAGAAAAAACGCTTAAAGATTTGGAAGAGCGTAAATCTCTTGAGATTTTTAATTTGCGATCTGAGCTGGAGACTAAGGCTAAAAAAGCGCGCCAGCCCCTGCTGGATCTTGAGTCTTCTCGTGATGCGCAGATCCTGCTTTACAATCAAGAAATAGATAGGCTGGAGCAGCAAACCAAGGTGATACTTGATCAACTCGGCAGAACAGTCAGGTTGAGAGAAGCAAGCATCGAAAACTTTGCGAAGCTCGGCGTCAAAAAGGAATCAGAGCTGAAAGATGTAGTGCTGTTTTATGTTCCGTTCTATGTGATTTGTTATCAGGTGGAATCAAAGAAACGATACCTGTTTCTTCCTCCTTCAGAAGCGAATTCTATTGGGCTTTATACTAAGCTTAAGAGCGCTTTGGGCAGGGCCAAAATCAATCAGTTACTTGTTCCCCGCTTCGAAGTCATAACTTCACTGATGGATACAATTCTGGTGCTGGCTCAGCAGAACGCGGTGTTTGAAACCGAAATGAGAGAACAGGGCGAAAGAACAAACATTTTAAACAGGGATTCGATGTGTGAGAGCATCAGAGAAGGACTTGAATACATAAGAAATGAGGGTTGGATTTCAGAGAAGGAACATCAAAGCTTAAACAAGCTAATCGGCTGAACGAACCCGGCGTTTGAGGCTTAAGCAGTCTAAGTTGTTATGGCTTTTTTGTTTTTTCGCGGTATAATTCCATGGCGTAAATCACGATTTTCTTGGCTTCCGCGGCGTTCTTCCAGTCTCTGGTCTTAGCCCACCTGTGCGGTTCAAGTCTCTTGTAGGTTTCAAAAAATTCCTGTATCATTTTCAGCTGATGTTGATGAACATCAGTTATATCGTTGTAGCCTTCGAACCTCGCGTCGTTCACAAGCACTGAGAGGATTTTTGCGTCGAGGCCCTCCTCGTCTTCAATTATTAAAGCGCCTATTACGCGGACTTTTGCTACGCATCCGACCTCCAAGGGCTCAAAGCTTAATGCCATGATGTCCAACGGGTCACCATCATCAAACCACGTACGAGGAACAAAACCGTACTCGACTGGGAACAAGACGGATGAGGGAATTATCCTGTCCAGCACCAACACTTCCCAGTCAATATTATACTCGTACTTGTCTCGAGAAGTGCTCATGACTTCAATAACCATGTTCAGCAGTTCCGGGGGCTGATCCCCTGCTGGAATGTCCTTCCACAAATTCAAGGTTAGCCTTCGCTCCTAAAAACTATAGTTGGCGATTCTTCCTTATCACTTTTCTGGACGCTCACGCTTGATGTGAACGTCCACGCTGCCGCCTGACACCACAGTTGTCGGCGTTATGTCTTCTGGATAGCCTAAATTGTTATCGTAGCCCGTCTTGCCTGTTGTCTTGTCGCGCGCGCGTTCTAGCTCTTCTGACATAGTCTTAATTGAGAAGTGTAACGGATTTAAGGTTTGTCTCGTTACTTTTACCCAGAAGGGTGCTAAATTCACGCGTCTAATTGATTTCGTCACTTGAAAAACTTTTCCAGTTTCGTAGCTTCAGTTTTCTTCAGCACTTTCGCGCATCTTTTCGGGTCTAACGCCTTAAACTCCAACCCCAGTGTCACCAGCAGCCTCTGCACATCTTTACCGAGGCTGGGCGCAACCAGCACTCCTCGAAGCTCACGATCCGCCTTGCCTTTTATGGCGTCTATGTACTTGGCAAGCTGCAGAACCGCGTCTTTCCCAGCCGTTTTCCTCTTAACCTCAACCACCACAAGCCTTCCCTCCTTATCCACGCCGTAAACATCCACAAATCCTGGCTCAACCTTCTTCTCGTAACTTATGGGCTTGAAACCTTCCTCCAAAAGCTCAGGCCGCAGCAGAATCGCCTTGTGCATGTCCAGTTCACTGGCATAAAGCGCGAATTCCCCCGAATCCACCAGGCTTAAGGATGAAACCATGAAAACCTCTTCGAAAGTTACTCTTACGTTTTCTCGGGGTTTCTGCCTGACCGCGTGAACCTCCATTGAGTCGGCTCTTGTTTGGACGTGGAAAACGCTTCCTGACGGCTGCCAGTTGACAGGTTCGTACCCGACTGGGCGGTGAACAAGAAGCGAGCCGTCTTCCTTGATGATTAACAGGCGCTCGCCTGGTTCAAG
>CAZZLA010000153.1:0-3704 GCA_964655035.1 uncultured Candidatus Bathyarchaeia archaeon
TTGCCTCAGCAACACTGAACCAGAAAGTCGACTTGAACGCAGTGGTGAAAGGGTATCCAGGTGTAGAGTATCGTCCAGAGCAGTTTCCTGGACTCGTATTCAGATTAAAGAGGCCGAAGACGGCAACTCTCATTTTCAACTCGGGGAAGATGGTGTGCACGGGCGCAAAATCTGAGAAGGAAGCGCGCAGAGCCGTCATGAAAGTCGTGAAAGAACTGAAAAAGGGCGGAATAATAATCATCAGCAAACCGGAGTTGAAAATACAGAACATCGTGGCTTCAGCAAGCTTGGGCGGCATGATTGACTTGGAAAAAGCGGCTTACACGCTTGAAAAGACGATGTATGAGCCTGAACAGTTTCCAGGCTTGATCTACAGGATGGCTGAGCCGAAGGTTGTGATTCTGCTGTTTGCTAGCGGAAAACTGGTTTGCACGGGAGCTAAGAAAGAACAGGATGTTTATGACGCAGTGGAAAAGCTGCATGCGCTATTGGAAGAGAAAATACTTATCTTCTATGATTAAATCGGTTCTTCTACAATCTTCTATTATTTTTTGATTTGCTTCAGAATGGTCTTGAGACTTTCTTCGTCAATAGCGCCTATGTCGTACAGCGTATTTGCCACCTCGCTGATTCTTAGTAACGTGTGAACCTTGATTCCGCTTTCTTCAAGTTCTTCTTTTCCACCTTCCTCTCTATCCAACAACGCCACTGCTTCCTTCACCACTCCACCTTCAGCTCTTATGGCTTCAGCTGCGTTTTTCAGGTTTAAACCTGTGGTGACTAGGTCGTCAACGAGTAAAACACGGTCGCCGGAAACGAGAATTCCTTCTACGCGTCTTTGTCTTCCGTGGTGGCGGATGCCTTTGCGCACGTACAGGAAGGGTTTTTTGAGGTTGTAGGCGATTTGGCTGGCGAAGGGGATTCCGGCGAGTGGTACGCCTGCGATTCTGTCGAAGTTTTCTGTGCCGATTTGGGTGGTGATGTATTCGCGGTAGAAGTCACAGATTTGTCGGAAAGCGTCTGGGAAGCTTGGCACTACTCTGAGATCTATGTAGTAGGGGCTGGGTTTTCCGCTTGTGAGTTTGAAGACGCCAAATTTCAGGGCGTTTATGTTGCGGAGAATTTTTGCGATTTCGATTTTTTTTGTTTGGTCTGTTTTTTTGACGGTCAAGTTTTCACTTTCTTTTTGTGACTTGGTAGATTTTGTTGAGTTCGGGAATCAAGCATGCGGTTCGGGGGAGTTCCTGTTTGATCATTTGGGCGAATTGCTGCTGGTAATCTGTTGAGTTTGTGTGGTAGGGAACGGCTACTTGCGGCTTGGTAAGCCTCGCGATTTCGAAGCCTGTGTCTGGGGATGTGCCGGGTGCGATTCCCACGGTGCAGAAGACCACATCGAATTTTTCTTTTTCACCTATCTCAGCGAGTTCGGGGTAGGGTAGGCTGTCTGCGGTGTGGAAGATTTTTACGCCATCTTCGCTTGTGATTATGTAGGTGACTGGTTCGGCTGCAGGGTGGTTGCATTTTTCCGCTTTTACTGAGACTTCGCCGACTTTGATTTCTTCGCTGGGGCGGATTTGCTGGAGTTTTTCTGGGGGGATGGCGTGTTTTAGGCGTTGTGTGGAGGCGGGGTCGGCTATGATTGTGCATTTGGTGGCTTTTTGGATTTCCGCTATTAAGCGTGGGTCTAGGTGGTCGTAGTGTTCGTGGGTTATGAGCACTGCGTCCGCGTCGGGGAAGCTGCGTGCTCTGATGTCCACTGGATCGATTATTAGCGTTTTCGAAGGGGTTTTTATGAGTACTCCTGCATAATGATTGAACCAGACGAAGAGGATGGCGTTTTCTTCTGGAGTTTTTTCAATTGGCATACCTTGGTTCCTCACATGAGGTATTAATGTGCGGTTCAGTTTTAAAGAAGTTGCGTTGCCCAGCTGTTATGCGTGGAGCAGTCTATACCCCCTTATTTAAAGAAGAAGCGAAGGCGGATAGACCCCTCTCTACCTTTTCTGCATAGAACCGCTATTAGGATCCTAACAGGCGGCAAATATGATGGTTTGGCGCTTGCTGCTTTGCGGTGCCAAAGTGAACAAATAGTCTTTGTTTAGCGTTTACGTTTCTTGAAGTAGACCATCACTCCTATGCCAAATACAGCTGACATGGCTATTGCGGTTACAATCCATGCTGTTGGGAAGGATACGTCAAAATGAACTGTCCAAGAAGACCGGGTGTTTCCATCAGTATCCAGACCGCAAACAACCAAGCTGTGGCTGCCCCAAGATAGACCGGTTACGGTCGTGTTCCCAGAAATTGGCACCTTTGCCTGTCCGTCAAGGCCGTAGCTAAATGAGGTAAAGTTAATGCGTGGATAAATGTATCGTGAAGGAGCAATAAACCCCAGCTCAACTTCATTTGAGTAGTAAACTTGATTCCGCGGGGAGTAAACCTCTATGTCTGAAGGAGCAACAGGGTTTGATTGCGCCAAATCCACTATCACTGTTCCAGCTAAGGCTGAGAATAGCATTGCCAACAGGAGTGTTAGCGCGGTTCTTTTCATCAGTTCCGACCACCGTTGCGTTTCCTGAAGTAAACCAGCAAGCCTATCCCCACAGCAGTCGCTGACACGACTGAGGCAGCCGCGGCGAGATTTATCCAGGAAGGTTCACGATCTGTGTTTGCCTGCGTTGCTGGAGGTGAGGAAGATGGGACGGATGCGTCAGGTGTTCCATAACCGACTGGCGTGTATTGCTCATTATCGTTTAATCCCAGATCTATGGTGGCGCGTGTGCCTCCTATCGCATATAACCGGTCGTCTACCACGACTACACATAAGCGGTCCCTAGCCGTTGGCATAGAAGCTTTGGTTGCCCAAGTGTTTGTTGCTGGGTCGTAGACTACAGTTTCATTAGCACAGCCAGAGTCATTGATTCCTCCGCCGAACACGTAAATTTTGTTTCCATAAGTTGCAACTGCACAACCGTATCTCGGGGTCGGCATCGGCGCTTTTTCAGTCCATGTGTTAGTGGCGGGATTGTATTCTTCATTAGCGGCAGTAAGCTCCTTTGATTGAGTACCACCGCACCGCCTTTGGCGTATATCCGCCCTTTCAGAACAGCCACCCCAAAACTGAATCTTGCCGTGGGCATCGGCGCCTTCCCTGCCCAAGAATTTTCCGCAGCGCGCGCAGAATATTGTACATCCGCAGCCAACGCCAGCAGTGCCAACATGAAAAATAGAGCCAAGGCTTTTTCTCTCATGGGAACCATCGGCACTTGGAAAATACATCAAAGTGGTTATTAATTCCTCCCCAGAGAACAGAATGTTCTCCTAAAAGAACGCCTGCATCTTAACTACTTGTCTGCCGCTTCTTAAGCAGACCAACAGAGCGTGAGTTAAGCGAATTCCGGTTCATCGCAATCGCCGCTGTAGAACACGTTTTTGATAAGGCTTAATAGCTGCTTGCTTCCTTTCTTTTTTAATATTAACCGTGTGAATCCGCCATGGTAGACGTTTGGCTTCCCTACGGAAAAAGCGACGTATGCGTCAGAATTCCAGCCCGAAACCTTCTGGGCTCAATAGAACCTAAACAGGTTCCTGGCGCCGCGGACGCGAACGCAGAAATCGAAAGAGCCCTAAACGAGCCCATCGGGTCTAAGCGGCTAAGCGAAATCGCCCAGCCACAACACAAAATCGCCATCGTCGTAGACGAC